>DCTE01000188.1 GCA_002329405.1 Ruminococcaceae bacterium UBA1448
GTGATCGTCTGCCGTCCTGCCCTGGAAGACGGGTCTTCGTTGGTGACCTGAATGTCAAAGGGAATCAATTCACCAGTCTTCTTGTAATGCAGCATCCATGCCCGGAAAACAGACTGGTTATAATGTGCTGTACCGCTCCAGGTTCCTTCAAACCCGGCAGGCTTTTTGCCCATCTGCACCCTGCCAAGAATTGGCACGTCCACAATATTGATGGAGATTTTTGATTCAANNTCCCGTCCATTGTGACATATACTTCAGCAAGCGAACCATAGACCGAATCGTTTACATTCATCTGAATTGCCAATCAATACACCCCCTTTTAGTTGACTTTGACCGTCATATACAACTGGGTCATTGCACAGACAGGTGTGACATAATCGGTCACGACAACTGCCTTTTTGCTGTCGCCCTGGGTGACGGTCACATTTGCGCTGTCAAAATCCTGGATTGCCCGAATGTTCTGCAACTCAGTATGATGCTTGCAGATATCTTTCCAGAGAGAAATCCGACCGGCATTATCATTCGGAACCTTGCCCAGATACCTGGTATTGAACAGTACCGCAATATCATTGCCGATCTGGTCAAGTACCCGCATGACCTGATTATCCGAAAAGTCCGCGTTTTTCTCGACCGTCACGCTGGTAAAGGTGTTTACATCCGATAGAACCCGGATATCCTCACCGACCCTGTGCAGCATCAGCTTCCCGGACAGAATACCTTCCTGCAGCTGTGCCTGGGTATAATCAACCTTTGGAACAAATTCGCCGGTATATGCGGTGTTGGTCAACGTCGCATTGACGGCGCACCCAGCTTCAGCACCGGTCACCCAGTAGACCATTGACGGGTCATCGTCTGCACCGGTCAAGCCGTTTTCTACTGAGATCACGCCTTCATAATCCGCTTTGGTATACCGGAAGAGAACACACTGGAACTTGACGCCACAATCATCACGCATCCGTTTGGTAAAGGCTGCATACAGCCCTTTAACGGTATCGTCAGTCGACAGACACCCCAGCGTATTGAAAGAGTAGGATTCCAGTTTGTCCAGTGCTGCCTGCCAGGCTGCATCCTCAACTGTTCCATCCGTGCCGCCAGTCAACGGAGTGCCCGCTGTCGCCGCCAGAGACGCCTCCGACTTAAAATCAACATAGTCGTTGCCGGTCAGGTCAGATGCCGCGCTAACCGCCCGCTGTTCCCCGACAAGGGTACTGTCGAGATAGGTATAGACGTTATAGAGCTTTCCTTCCGGCTCGCTTGCTTCATTTTCCTCAATGACAATCCGCAGGCTGTTGCCGCGAATGCCAGGATACTTTGCAGTTGCGTAGGTATTGGAAGCCTTGACACCGTCAGCATTCAGACGATAAAAATACCCGGTCTTCGCGCTCTGGAAAAAGTCCCGCAGTCCTTTCAGTTCATCCGCGGTATAGGGATACCCGAAAATTTTCAGGCTGTCCCTCTGGAACGCATCATTCGTAACTGCAAATACTTCACCTTCCGGTCCCCATCCCAGCGGCAGCGGTAATGCCGCAATTCCACGATCAGACAGGGTCGCAGAAGCTCTGTCAACCGATACAAAGTTGATATAAGAACCGGGCAGGATCTTGTTTTGTGTCAAAAAGGTGCCGCCACCCAGTGCCATTATCTCACCTTACCTTTCATAAACTGACCGATCAGGTCATCCACCTGGTCGATTGTGTACATTTTCCCATCTTCCAGCAATACGCTCAAAAGGTCGCGCCGTCCGGCGTACCGCTCAAAAGTCAGGATATTTTGCTTGCTGAACACCGGACTTGCTGCTTTTTCTGCAGTTGCAGCCGGTGTCTTTTTCTTAACTGCCATGATTGATCGTTCCTTCCGTCAGATGCAGAATTTCCATGTCCGGGATTTCCAGCTGTTCCCCTGCCGTAACTGTATAGGTGACCATACAGTGCAAAACCCCATCGACTGGTTCACACCTCCTGCCGGTTCCGCGTACCATCCCACCATCCGGCAGGCTGATCGTCTCCAGCAACAGCATCATCTGCACCGCCATCTCTGCCATTCCGGCATTGTCACCACTGTCCGCCGTAAAATAATGCACATCCAGCGGAACAGTCAGTGTGATTCGGCGGTTTGGCTCCCGCTGCATCGAAGGGGAAAGCAGGGCAATAAAAAAGCAGGGTTCTTTCAGTCCCTGCGTTACATCATTCTGATGGATTGGATATTCGTCGCCAAACGCTCCATAAAGGGAAGCCGCGACTCCGTTTATCACGTCATTGATCACTTCCTGTTACCACCCCTTCCAGAAATTTTTGCAGCTTCTTTTCCAGAATCCGCGGCGCCATTGATTCCAGCTCCTGTTCGGATATAGTCAGCATGAACCGACCTTTGACCCATCCTTTTCTATTCCGAGTACTGTGTCCAAATTCAACATAGGAAGCATATTCAACTGGGTTGATAACTTCAATCTGATATGCACCGCCAGAATAACTGACTTGTAAACTATCGGCATAAGCTTTAGCATTTGTTCCCAATCCAGAACCGCTTGCAGCTTCTTCAGCTGTTTTCGCTGTCCATCCACGGCGTAAAGTACCGCCTTGCTTTCCAGAAGTATTCGACATAAAGAAAACATTTTCTCCTGAAGCAGTTTGAAAGGAGACTTTTTTATACTTATCCCGGCGTGCTTCACCGTTTTTGTTGTACATAATGTCTCCAGCTTTTATGCCTTTCTTTTCATTGTTACGCTTATACCGCTTATACTCGTTATCTTTTTGATAGTTACCAACCGGTGTCCGCTTTATAACTAACGCCAGTAGCCGTGCAGCCAGTTCTTTTGCCGCCTGTTCATAAAAAGCGGACAGGTCCGTTTGTTTCACTGCTTTATCTAGACGGTCACGGAAGGCTTTCAGCTCCCGGATATTGACTTTTGATCTGCCCATACCATCCTGCCCATTTCTGCCAGAGTTCCAGCTGGATTTCCTGATGTCCCGGATATCGTGCCGGTTCACCTGATCGGGTATACAGCAGCTGGTTCCCATCCCGGACAACCGTGATCCGACTGCCGGGCGGTATTTCCACATCCGGTCGTAAAAATAGCTTGACTGTCTGGGTGACTGCTGCTGTGCTGCCTTCACCGGTCGCGGTAACCGACTGAAAGGATACCCGGCAAGGTTCATCTGTCAGGATTTCCCTTTCCTGAAAGTCGGTCAGATGGGTTTCAGGGTCGGTTACCGGTTCGCGAACTGTGACGGTACAAGCGTCTGTCCATAAAATGCGCAGAATCTCCGCCATTCCCATCACCAGCCCACCTTTCTGAAACGCTCCAGTACCGGCAGATAGTTCTTCAAAAAACCAAAAGCAGCATTACCGTCAACCGAAAAAGCTGACCCGAACTGCATACTGGTATCTCCCATTTTGATGGATTGTACTGGTCCCTGCGCTCCGACTTCCGTCCCATTTCCAGACGCACGGTGCAGATCTGCGCATAGAGTGACCGCGACATTTTCAAGCCCTTCCGGCAGTGTTTTCAGCCGACAGTAGCTGAGAATCTGATCGACCACTGTATCCAGTTCCAGCTGCAGCAGCTCATCATGACTGCTGTCCGTTATCCCCAGCAGCAGTTTCAGCTTTTCCAGCATTTCCGGCACTCTTATCACCCGCTTTTTTCTTTTCCTTGACCGGCTGATAACCTTTTTCNNGTGTATTCAGCCAGCCTTTGCGGTGCGATCTCGCGGCAGATGCCGCCCTTCTTAATCAGCATTCCGATTCCTCCCATCAGGTGGCATTCTTATGCAGGTAAATTCCCTTCACCTTATTCTCATAGACAAAAGCGTCATGGTACAGTCTGAACTGGAACTTCCAGGCGTCTTTTGACTGGTTCTCATCCGGCGTGAAGATCTTGGGAAGTGCAAACTTTTCGACCTGCAAAATAGCGGTCGGATGAATCATCATGAAGTTGATGTTCTTTGCAGAGCTGCCCTTGGTATATCCCCAGCTTTCGATTCCGGCGTTCAGCGTAATTTCGGTATAAAACCGGGTCTTGGGCACATAAATGATCGGCATATCGTTATAACCGGACAGGACCGTCTGTACTGTCTCATCGCTGCCCCATCTGCGGTTCAGCGCGGCATTCAGGACAGGCTTGAGGTCGCTGGAGATGAACAGTCTGCGGCCTTCTGCAGGCACTTCGTCCTCATCCATTTGACGGGATGCCTCGTCAATCGCTGCCAGGATAGTATCTTTGTCCAGTGCAGCTTCAGTCGTAGTTGAGATACCGGAAGTGGAAGCATATTTTGCAAAACGATAGGCGTCCAGCTCCGGAACGACGTGTTCCCGCATGAAGCTACCGGTCACCTGACCGAACACCATTCCCAGCGTTTCCTCGTTATCCATCCGGTCAACCGAGAATTCCTTGCCGCGTTCCTCGGTCAGCTTCATCGTTTCCCAGCTGGCGGTCACATCACCTTTGGGATAACCGTCTTCTCGGCTGTAATCCCCAAGACCGGTAGTCGATACCTTGAGTACCTTTACCTCATTTACGCCGGTAAAACTATCGGTACGGGATGCCGTGTCCATTCCGGCGGTTACCGAAGCTGCCTTGTAAATATCATCAATTACCGGCAGGAATTTCTGTGCGTATGCAATCGAGTTTGCCATTTTCTCACGATCCTTTCTTTACTGTGTGTGTTACCTGAGCCCTGCTGCCGCTCTCGCATTGGCAATGAAGGAATCCAGGTTACCGGGTGCCGGGTTTCCATCACCCGACTGGACACCATTCCCGCGCGTAACCGTCTGGACGGTATCAAACAGATACCCGTCTGACTTTTTCAGTGCTTCAAGGTCCAGTCCATCCAGTGTTCCGTCTTCCCGCAGCGTGACCTTGTCCAGATCAAGCAATGCCCGGATGGCCTTTGCGTTTTTGCCTTTTGCCTGCATAATCGCCGCATCTACAGCAGCATCCTTTTTGACAGCTGCAAGGTCGTTTTTGTATTTTGTTTCCCAGTTTTTGACGTCGGCTTTCAGCGCTGCAACATCGACGCCATCAAACGCTTTCAGCTTGCCGGTCAGCTCGGATACCGACTGATTTGCAGTGTCCAGCTCCCGGACCTTGCTGTCGAATTTTTCCCGGTCGACATATTTGCCCTCCGACAGATCGGCCAGTTTGATTTTGGCGGTCGTAACCGCCTGAGAGAAATTTTCCCAGGTCAGCGCCTTTGCTCCGAACAGTTCTTTCAGTTTGTCCATCATCTTTTGTGCCTCCTTGATTTGATTTATAAGCGCGCTGCCACTCAGCGCAGAGATCAGCATCAAAACGATGCCCGGCATTTAAACGCCCGCCGGATGGGCGAAAATGGTATGAAAAAAGCATCGTACCTTGCGTACGATGCTTCCATCATCAATTCAATAAAGGATATCCGGGTCCATATCCAACTCCTCTAAGTTGGTCCAAACAAAAGGAAGAACATCCTTTCCCCCTCCAAGATCTTTGAGCAGGTCCTCTTTGGTGTAATTATCAGGAGGACCGTAGGCCGTCCCTTCGGCGTCCAGATATACGAGACCAGGACCTGGCTCATCGCTCACAAAGCGGCCACCATAGGCCTGCTCATAAGCACTGGCAGCATCATGAAGTTTCTGGTCTGCTGTTACATCAGAATACTTAATCACAGAGGAATCACTCCTTTCAAAAGTTTCTCAAATTCCGCCAAGGCGGTGGGAAAATATTTCTGCATCAAGGCATAGCGCTCGGCATCAAATTGAGCGGCAAACATATGGGCAAACGCCTCTTTTTCCAGCATCCCGGAATAGGTCCAATACCGTGTATTCCAATGACCGTATGTGCCAG
>DCTE01000015.1:0-170 GCA_002329405.1 Ruminococcaceae bacterium UBA1448
GAGCGAGCAACCAGCTGGATTGCTGCACTGCGCTTATTGACGAAAGCGGCGGGGTGGGGTACAATGGGGAAAATGACTGTGAAGGGAAGGCTCTTATGAAAACGATCTATTATCACGCCCGTCTGTTCGGTGCAGGCGGGGATGCGGATGCTTTCGCTGTCTGTGACGGT
>DCTE01000015.1:185-443 GCA_002329405.1 Ruminococcaceae bacterium UBA1448
CCCCCCGGCTTCAACGACTCCCATATGCACCTGCTGGGGTTCGGTGCCAGGCTCTCCGGGTGCAGTCTCGAGGGCGTCCGCTCGATTGCCGACCTGCAAAATGCCCTTGCGGCTTTCGTATCTGGCCTTCCTTCTGACTCTGGCCGATGGGTAGAGGGCCGCGGCTGGAATGAAGATTATTTCCCAGATGGTGAGGGTACGCCCGTCCGGCAGGATCTTGACAAAGTCTGTCCCGACCGCCCGGTCTGCCTGACCCGC
>DCTE01000015.1:470-2759 GCA_002329405.1 Ruminococcaceae bacterium UBA1448
CGTGCCCTTGAGATCGCCGGTATCACCGCGGATACTCCACAGCCGGAAGGCGGCCGGTTTGAACTCGGCCCCGACGGCAAGCCAAACGGTATCTTCCGCGACGGTGCAATGGGGATGATTCGCGCCCATATCCCGCTCCCTGACCGCGCACAACTGCGGTCGATGCTCAAAGCGGCGATGCGTCAGCTCAACCGGGCGGGGGTCACCTCCTGCCAGACCGATGATTTTTGTACCTTTTCGGGGCTGGACTGGCGGGATGTCGTCGCGGCCTTCCGTGAACTGGAAACAGCGGGGGAAATGACCGTCCGTGTATATGAGCAGTGTCATTTTACCACCCCCGAAGGCATCCGGCAGTTTATCGCCGGCGGGTTTTCCACCGGGGTGGGGAGCAATCTGTTTAAAATCGGCCCGGTCAAGCTGATGGCGGACGGTTCACTCGGTGCGCGGACTGCCCGGCTGCGGGATGGATATGCCGATGCGCCGGGCGAAAAGGGGCTGCTGATCTATCCCCAGCCGCAGCTGGAAGAGATGATCGCGGCGGCTCATCAGGGCGGCATGCAGGTCGCTGTCCATGCAATCGGGGACGAAGCGCTGGACCGGGTGCTGGACGGATGGGAAAAGGCATATGCCGCCTGCCCGAGGGATGGCCATCGCAGCGGCGTTGTCCATCTCCAGATCACCCGCCCGGAACAGCTGGAACGGCTGAAAAAAGACGGCCTGGTCGGGTATATCCAGCCGGTCTTCCTCGACTATGACGCCCGTATCGCCGCAGCACGCGCCGGGAAAGACGTCGCCGCGACCAGTTATGCGTTTGAGACGATGCGCCGGATGGGGATTCCGGTTTCCAGCGGCACCGACTGCCCGGTCGAAAACCCGCTGCCGATGCGGGGGGTCCAGTGTGCCGTCACCCGCCAGCCGCTGGATGGGGGAGTTCCGCCTTTCAACCCCGGCGAAGCGATGACGGTGGAAAATGCGCTGGAAAGCTATACGGCGGCGGGGGCGTATGCCTCCTTTGAGGAGACGGTCAAGGGGAAAATCCAGAAAGGGATGCTGGCGGACTTTACGGTCTGGAGCGGCAGCCCGTTTGATGTTGCGCCGGACAGGATTGCAGAGATTACCGCCCGGGAAGTCTTTCTCGGAGGAAAACAGGTTTTTGCCGGGGAGATGTAACAGATGGGGACCTTTAAAATAGATGTCGATGAATTTTCCTGGATCAATGGCGCGGAGGACGACCCGTCCGACCGTTGTCTGCATGGGCGGGTCACCGTCCAGATCGGGCAGACGGTGTTGCAGGATGTCGGTACGGTCAGCGCGACGGCTCTTTACCTGCTCAAATCGCTGACCGAAGACAAGCGGATGAATGACAGCTGCATCCAGATGATTCCCTGCTGTGGATTTTTCATGATCGCAAACCCCGGACTGACCGAAGTGTCGATTATCGGGTGCGACACCGGGACCGACTGGTCGGTCATTCATGAGGATGGCCAGGTCAAGCTGGTCACCGAATCGGGCGTGACCGAATATGTCAATCTTGCAGACTATCAGGCCGAGGTCTTCCGGTTCGCCGACAAGGTCGAGGCATACTATAACGCCTGCCAGCCGAAGGAAATCCCTGAAGACGAGTTCGACCGCAACGGATACACCGCTTTCTGGAACGAATGGCACCGGCGGAGAGGGGAGGCTGCCCCGATACGCCAGGTGGTGTACAATGGCCCGGGTACGCTGCCCTACAGCCTGCATGACAGCCGGATCAGCGGTATATTCCCGGCAGACGGCGGTCTGCGGCTGGTGTTCGAGTACGGGTATTTTTCCACCCAGCCGCCGTTTGAGCAGGTGAACGGGGATATCCTGATTCAGCAGGCGGATATTGATGACTGCGAGGTCTGGCTGCTGAGTCCAAACGGCGGCTATGGGGATTTTCACGGGAAAAAGATGACATTGGCTGACTTCTTGCGGGATTATCCGGCGTTTTCCTTTGAGGTGATCGACGAGATGGCCGGTTACCATTCGGTCAGTTATCAGGGATATCTGCTGACCGACGGGGACGGGCCGCTGATCGAGACGCGGTTTGTGATCTGGTATGATGGAGAGCTGATCTACCGGGTGCAGGCCTGAGGGTTGTACAGCGGGCAAAATTCTGATACAATAGGAAACAGATCAGAAACATCGTTAGAAAGGAATGAGTCTATGAAACGAACCGATTATATCAGCTGGGACGAGTACTTTATGGGGGTCGCCCTCCTCGCTGCCCGCCGCAGCAAGGACCCCAATACCCAGGTCGGCGCCTGC
>DCTE01000015.1:2786-6903 GCA_002329405.1 Ruminococcaceae bacterium UBA1448
CCCTGGGCGAGAGAAGGCGCGGAAACCAAATACCCCTATGTCGTCCATGCCGAGCTCAACGCGATTTTGAACAGCGGCGGGCGTTCCCTGCGGGGGGCCAGGCTGTATGTCGCGCTGTTCCCCTGCAATGAGTGCGCAAAGGCGATCATCCAGTCGGGTATCCGGGAGGTCATCTATCTGTCGGATAAGTACGCCGATTCCCCCGCGACCCTCGCTTCCAAGCGGATGTTCCGTTCGGCAGGGGTCGAAATGCGCTGCCTGCATACCGTTCTGCACAGCCTGACCCTCTCCTTCGAACCGGAAGAAAAGGCCGGAAAGGGTGGGGAACATGCAGCTGAATAAAGAACGGATCGCCGATACCTTTGCAAAATTTGTCGCGGTTGATTCCCCCAGCTACCGGGAACGGCAGATGGCTGATTATCTGAAAGGGCTGTATGCCGGGCTGGATATCCGTCTTTCGGAGGATGACTGCGCCCCATTGTTTGGCGGCAACGCGGGCAACCTGTTCGGGACGCTGCCGGGGACACTGGTTGGTGCGCCGCTGCTCTTCTCGGCGCATATGGACACGGTCGAGCCCTCCTGCGGCAAAAAGGCGGTCTTCCATCCAGATGGGAAGATCACCAGCGGGGGCGATACCGTCCTTGGAGCGGATGACGCCGCCGGTCTGACTGCGATTTATGAGGCGGTGCGCTGGCTCAGGGAAACGGGAACCCCGCACCGGGAGCTGGAACTGATGTTTTCCCCCGCGGAAGAGCACTTCTCCGAGGGGACAAGGCGGTTTGATTTCAGCAAATCCAAAGCAAAGATGGGCTATGTCCTCGATCTGTCGGCCGAGATGGGGGCGGCCGCCCTCAAGGCACCGGGGAGCGTCCACTTCTGGCTGACGGTGCATGGCAAGGCGGCCCACTCCGGCTTCAACCCGGAAGACGGCGTCCATGCGATTGCGATTGCCGCCGACGCGCTGACCAAACTCAAATTCGGCCACACCGACCCGATTACGACCGTCAATATCGGCACCATCCACGGCGGGCGGATGACCAATATTATCCCCGAAAGCTGTGAGCTGGAAGGGGAGATCCGTTCCTATAAAGATGAACGCATCCAGCAGGAGCTGGACAACATCCTCGCGGTGTTTGATGAGGCCGCCAAAAAACAGGGCGGCAGCGTCACCTCCCGGCATGAGTGGTGCTACAAGGCACTGGATACCCCCGAGGACGCAGAGGTCGTCTCCTGTTACCGCAAAGCCTGCGAAGCGGTCGGGCTGCCCTGCAAGCTGGTGGGCACCTTCGGGATGAGCGACTGCAACCACCTGCCCCAGAATGGGATTGAGGGGATCGTCGTTTCGTCGGCAATGTGGAACTGCCATTCAACCGGCGAATATACGACGCTGGACGACCTTGTCAAATTGACCGAACTGGTGATTACCTTAATGATTCAGCCTGATGGCAGATAAACAGGCAGCAAAAATCCCGTGGCTTTCTGACCGAAAACCACGGGATTATACTTTTTGCGCTTGTCAAAAAACTATTTTTGTATCGGATAATCATTCATAAGATTTTAGAAAACCTGTTATTTTACGGGAAAAACAGGTCCAGGGCGGTAGCCCTGGGCGCGCGTAAGCGCGCAACCACCCCCAAAACGTAGCCATTGCCCATGTGATAGCAGGGCAATGGCGGATAGAGAAAACTAGTGGTTGACTTTCTCGACAGGCTGACTTTTTGTATGAATTGGAAAAATTATGCTCTCTTCTGGTAGTAACCGGCGGCGGTCAGTGCCTTATAAAAGAACGGGTACAGTACGACCGCGACAACAACCGACACACATCCTGACGGGACAGAAGTTGTCGCTTTGGACGCGACGTCGACCAGGACGGTTCCGACTGCATTTCCAAGGACAATCCCTTTCAGGAAGCTGTAGCTGAGGTAGAGAACGATATAGGTTGCCATACCGGTCACTGCGCTGAGGATGACCCACAATGTCCGTTTTTCTTTCTTGCTTCCGGCTGTCGAGATGCTGCCGCAGACCAGGCCCATCACAAACCGCATCACAAAGGTAGAAGGTGCCGAGGTTGCCCATCCGCCGGTCAGGTCAAACAGCGCAAGGCCGGTCGCGTCGGCGATACCGCCCCGGAGTCCGCCCATCAGCATCGCCGATAAAAGGCAGAAGATGTTTCCGAAGTGGATCATCGTCTTGCCGAGCGGGGTCGGAATGTCGATATGGAAAAAAGCGGTCGCGACATAACAGATCGCCGCGAACAGCGCGGTGACGACGATATCGTAAGTGGTGATTTTGCGTTTGACAACATGGTTTGCCTGCATGATGAGCAGCTCCTTTCGGGCTACGCCCAGTAAATTCGATCAGAGAAGCCGGTACCGCTCAAAGGTCTGCGGCGATGTCAGCCAGGACAGGCAGGACTCCAGCATGACGCCATACCGGGTGTCACTTCCATAGCTGAATGTTGTCCGCACCGCGATTTCCAGAAACCTTGTCGACCGTTCAATCGCCATCGGGAGGCTGTCGCCCCCCAGCAGCCCGCCGACCAGCACGCTTGCAAAGATATCGCCGGTGCCGGGGTAGGAGGTCGGGACATAGTTGCAGTCCACCCGCCAGTACTGCCCCTGCTCCCGGTCATAGCCGATGTTGGCGATATGGTCGTCCGCCATATCCACCCCTGTGATGACCACATACCGCGGCCCGAGGTTGGCAAGCCGGGAAAGCAGTCTCCTGGCTTCCTGCTGCCGCAGCGGAGCGGAAGGGTATTCTTCCCCCAGCAGCAGTGCCGCTTCGGTCAGATTGGGGGTGATGACGTCGGCAACCGCCACCAGTTCGCTCATCCGGGCGATCTGGTCGGAAGTCGAGGTCCGGTAGGGCTTGCCGTGGTCGCCGAGAACCGGGTCGACGACGGCGAGTGCGTCCGGGTAGCTTTTGAAATAGTCCAGGCAGATGTCGACCTGCTCGGAGGAGCCCAGCCAGCCGGTATAGATGCACTCAAACTCGATGCCCAGCCGTTTGTAGTGGGCGAGCGCAGGTTCCAGCATGTCGGTCAGGTCCTTGACAACCACGTCCCCCAGCCCACCCGTGTGGGTCGACAGGACAGCGGTTGTAACCGGGCATACCTGCACCTTCATCACCGAAAGCACCGGCAGGATCACTGTCAGCGAACACCGGCCGAAGCCGGAAAGGTCATGGATCGCGGCTACCCGCGGCGGTCTTTGCAGCATAATCTTTCTCCTTTTACATCAGCTGTTGCGCGGGAACCGTTTCTCTGTGAATATATTGTAACAGAGGGGGCGGCCGGTTTCAAATCCGGGTGCTGCAACAGATATTTTTCTCATTTTGTGCGGATTATCCAAGGTGTATGATACCACGAAATCTGTCCTTTGGCAACTTTTGCGGTAGATTTTCGGGCGATGGGAGGGCGTTGCCGGCAGATTTTCAAGGCTGCACAGTTTTGATGCTGTTCAGTGCGGTACAGCTGTGCAAAAGGTAAAAAGTTTTTTTCTGTCTCTTCTGCCAGTATCCCGCTTTTTCCTGGGAATTTGCGTAAAAATACATTTTCCTGCGCTTTTTTCTTTACAAAATACGGTTTTCATGTTACAATATATCCGAACGCCTGATTAGGAGCACTTTTTTGTAAACACGTTTCATCCCAGACCCTGTACAGGAAGACTTTCCGGTGGGGATACCCGTCGGGAAGTTTTATCCTGTATCAGCGGTTTGGCCAGCGTCGTTTGAGTGCGCTGAACCGGGCTGCCTGGTTGATGGGTTGGTTCGTGTTCCGGCAGCTGGCTGTGTGCCGGCCGGACGCCTGGCTGATCGTGAGAACGTTCGCCCGGTAGGTCAATGGCGGGAGTGGGGTCTGTTTAAAGTTGGGGAACAGGCTTGCGCTTTCACCGGCGGCTGAAAGGTGGATGGGGCAGCGGACAGTCTCGCGGACGGTTGGGGATGCGGTCATCCTGCCGGGAAAAGTGCACCCGTCAGCACGTCCAGATGACGGGCGGCCCTGCCTGTCCGATGTGGTGAAAACTGCGCGGATGGAATGGGTGGCTCGTTTTTCTTTGGGGACAGATGGAAAAACCATCTGTCTTTTTTATTTGGCTCTTTGTCAATAGTTGGG
>DCTE01000003.1:0-2380 GCA_002329405.1 Ruminococcaceae bacterium UBA1448
CTGGGGCTGCATCGACCTGGTTTCTGCCGGCACTGGCGAAATGCGCAAACGCTACGGCTTCATCTATGTTGACAAGCATGACGATGGCACTGGTACGATGGCCCGCTGGAAAAAGGATTCTTTCTACTGGTACCAGAAGGTCTGCATGTCCAACGGCGAAGATCTCGACTGAGATGGTCTTCTGTCTGACTGGACAAAAAGGGGCTGATACAGATGCAGATAATTGCTGACCTGCATACCCATACCATCGTTTCCCACCACGCCTATTCGACGCTGGAAGAAATGGTTGCTGGGGCCGCGCGCGCAAATCTCGCAGCAATCGCCATCACCGACCATGGGCCGAAAATGCCGGATGGTGCCAACAGCTGGCATTTTTGCAGCATGTGGATTGTGCCGCGGGTGATTCAGTCGGTTGCAGTGCTCAGAGGCGGTGAAGCCAACATCGTCAGCTATGACGGTGAAATTGACCTTTCCCCTGCTGATCTGGACTTCCTCGACCTGACGATTGCGTCACTGCACAGCTATGCGATCCAGCCTGGGTCTGCTGAACAGAATACCGCGGTCTATCAAAAGATGCTTCGGCATCCAAAAATTGACATCCTCGGCCATCCAACTGACCCGCCGTTTACCTTTGATTATGAATCAGTCGTCAAAACGGCCGCTGAAACCGGCAAGGCACTGGAACTCAACTCCCATGCGCTCCGCAAAAACCCCGACGCTATCGGGCGGTACAAAGAACTTGCGCTGCTCTGCAAAAAGTATCGCGTCTGGATGACGGTATCGTCTGATGCCCATGTCAGCTATGAAGTGGGGTATTTCGGGCCGATTCCCGATCTGCTGGACGAACTGGAAGTTCCCGCTTCCCTGATCGTCAATGCCAGCCGGGAAAATCTCAACCGTTTTCTGAAAGAACGCGGGAAAAATATCCCGGAAATCTAATGATACTTTTTTCGCCCTCTGGCCAGTCATGGTCAGAGGGCTTTGATCTATCGGTACAAGATAAACTTGTGATATTATGAAATAATTTTGAAATCGTTCATAATTCATTTAATTACTTATCTCAAAAAGCTGATATAATTTTCATAAAATATACACATATGATATTCTGCTACTGGGAGGGTTCCAGATGGAAAAGGCGATTCAGAATCGGAAATACTGGGTTTTAGCAATCCTGTTGATAACGGCTGTGACGACAGTGCTGCCAATCTTCTCTTATTCGCAAGCCACACGTATTTTGTGGGAGCTGCTTTGCTTTATCGGACTGCCGCTATTGACGGTCCCTCGGCCGGTCTGGCACAGTCTCTNNGTCTCGGCTTTTCAGGTGACAAGATTCTCCGTCAAGTAGGACTTGGAATCTTCTGGGGAATTACAACCATTCTTGCTTTTGAAATCATCCAGCTGATTATCTGTCTTTTTCTGCTGCCACCGTCGCAGTACCAGTGGAATTTTAGCCTTCCAATTTTACAGATATCGCCTAAAGGAATTGTGCAAATCATCTGCATACAGCTGTTTTACGCCGTAACTCAAGAAATACTGTTTCGCGGATATCTGCAAAGACAACTGAATGTTTTCTTCCATTCAGAAAATGTAAGGATTATTTTCGTGGCCTGTTTTGCTGCCCTGTGCCAGGCTGTCCCTCTGCTGTTCCCGGAATCTATTGCCATGTTCACAGACCGGCTGCATAACGGAACCGCAACGGTCGGTTCCGTTGCGGTGATGGCAGTCCGTGATTTGGGTGGAACGCTTCTGCTGGGGTTGGCAGCGGGCTTTCTCACCGCCAGAAAAAAGGAATATACCACCCTGTCTGCAATTTGTACCCACCTGATCTGGGGATATCTCCCTGCCATGCTTTTTTCCCTGGGTATCTTACAATAATTCTCTGTTATGTTTTTACGCAAAAATCCCCGGCAGCTTTTCCTCTGCCGGGGATTTTTCATCAGAATGATACCATCAGGAAACAGCCGCAGAAGCCGCTTCTTCCTCAAATTGTTTGGTATACAGGGTATGATAGTACCCTTTTTTGCGGAGCAGCTCCTCATGCCGCCCCTGTTCGATAATCCTGCCGTCCCGGACAACCAAAATCAGGTCGGCCTGACGGATTGTCGAAAGACGGTGAGCAATCAGGAAGGACGTCCGGTCCTTTAACAGATAACTGATCGCGTTCTGAATCAGCTGCTCGGTCTGGGTGTCAATTGAGCTGGTCGCCTCATCCAGTACAAAGATCGCAGGATTCGCCAGCACCGCGCGTGCAAAGGAAATCAGCTGCTTTTCACCGGTTGACAGGCGATCACCGCCCTCGCCGACATCCGAATCCCAGCCGTTTTCCAGCTTTTCAACGACGGTATCCGCCGATACAGCTCTCGCCGCCGCTTTGACTTCC
>DCTE01000003.1:2388-2545 GCA_002329405.1 Ruminococcaceae bacterium UBA1448
GGAAAACAGATGCGGACTTTGCAGGACATAACCAAGGCTGGAATGCAGCCAGAGCTGGCTCCGCTCCCGATAGTCCTTTCCGTCAATCAGAATCTGTCCTTCGGTTGGTTCAAAGAAACGGCAGGCAAGGTTGACCAGCGTTGACTTGCCCGCTCCG
>DCTE01000053.1 GCA_002329405.1 Ruminococcaceae bacterium UBA1448
TTGCCGTCCCAGTCGACGTTGAGCGGCTCATCAAACGATACCTCGCTCTTTAGGCGGGAGGTTTTGCGCAGGTGCATCAGGATTTCATTTTCGATACAGCGGGAAGCATAGGTTGCCAGCTTGATCTTTTTGTCGGGCGAAAAGGTATCAACCGCCTTGATCAGCCCGATTGTCCCGATACTGGTCAGGTCCTCCAGCGAATTTCCGCCCCCTTCAAACTTCTTTGCGATATAGACGACCAGCCGTAGGTTTCGGGTAATCAGCTGTTCCTTGACAGCCGGGTCGGGCAGCCGTACGATCATCGCCTCTTCCTCCTCCCGCGTCAATGGCGCAGGCAGCGACCCACCCCCGGTCATATAATAGAGTACATTTTCCGACTGATCATGCTGCCGTTTATTTGTGCTGCTGTCCGGCTGACGCCGTGCGCCGGTAGTCAGCAGGCCTGCAAGCAGGTTGCCGATCTGCCGCATGATCAGATGCTGCATTGAATAATTCATACCACTCCTCCTCAGTCCAATGGGCCTACCACCCCATCCACCCTTTCACCGGCAACCGGACTAAACGCCTCCTCCCCCAATGCCAGCACGCAGTCAAAAGCTGCTCCGTCCCGCTGCCGAATAAGTACGGCTTCTATCCGGGACAGCAGCCGTTCCCCCGCTGCTGTCCGGCAGGGCACCATCCGCAGTTTCCCCCGCCAGCGTTCTGACTTGGCAGCCGCGGAAAGACTGGTGCAGCAGTTGACCAGATCATCCGGCCAAATACCGGATACCGCCTGCAATCCGACCACCGCAACCGGCCTGCCGAAACAGGTCAGACGGTTTCCAGTATCAATCAGCAGACGGACAGCCGCTTCACGCCCGCAGCAGCGGACGATAAACCGCTCGGTCAGCTGCTCAGGCATCCGTTTTTCAAACAGCCAGGAAAACCCCTTTGCGGCCGCACAGCCCGCAACAGCCGCCGCCGTCAGCCAGACTGCCGACAGATGGAAATAGACGACACCGTTTTTGACCGCCATCCCCGGCGGGGCCAGCAATGCTGCAATAGCTATCATCCCGCCTGCAAACAGGACACTGACCAGAAAAAAGGTCAGCGTCAGCCGTACAAAGCTCCGTCCTGGCTGTCGTCCAAAGGTAATCAGTACAATCCCTGCTGCAACTGCCAGCCGTACTACTGTCAGCACTGCCGGTGAAAGCCCGGGCAGCAGCATCACCAGTGCTGCTGCACCCCCCGCAAGGCTTCCGGCAGCAATACGCCCCCGTCCGGCGTGCCGGTGGCCAAGCAGTGCGGTACAGCGGAGCATCGCCCAGGTCAGCATCAGATTCAGCGCAACCAGTACATCCAGATAGATGGTCTGCCCAGCCAAAGTCATTCCCCCATTCTGCCTCCCGGACACCCACCAGTATACGCCAACCGGACTGGAAAAATGGTCGAAGGAGCAGACCGGCGGCAAAAAAACTGCCTTCCACAGAGGAAAGGCAGCCAATCATAATTTATTTATTTTTCCAGCGCTTGAGGGTCGGCATAAAGGACTCAAGATAGGCACGGGCGGCCTGCTTGTCCCCCTGCATATGGGGCAGGCATATTTCGATCATTTCCTCCATCGTGCAGTCTTCCAGGAATTGTCCTTTATCATAACACCATTTGCAATAGTCCTCATTCAAACGGCCATCCGCCTCGCTGCCAAGGATATCATCCTCCAGCGGCATTCCACAGCACTGGCAGATCAGCTTTCTGGGCGACCCGAGCAGGGTATTGACGGATACGCCAAACAGTCTGGACAGGGCAAGCAATATATCCGCACTGGGAGTCGTTTCACCTGTTTCCCAGCGGGAAACAGCCTGACGGGTCACAAACATCCGCTCAGCAAGTTCCTGCTGGGTCATCTGCCGCTTACTGCGCAGCGACACAAGTACTTCTGCAAATTTCAACAGAAATCATCCTTTCTTATCTTCAAATCAAACGACTGTCTCTGTCCATATTATACCGTCAGCCAACCAGTATGTAAAGCAACCGTCTGTTGCCTGCAAACAAAACAAAAAACCGGACAGGTTTCCCCATCCGGTTCTCTTGCAATTCAAACGAAGAATTATTTGAGCTCGACTTTCGCGCCAGCGTCTTCGAGTTTCTTCTTCATCTCTTCAGCAGCATCCTTAGCAACGCCAGTCTTGACAGGAGCGGGAGCGCCGTCAACGATAGCCTTGGACTCTTTCAGGCCCAGNNGTGATCTCTTTAACAGCTTTGATAACAGCGGTCTTAGCGTCGCCGACTTCAGCCAGGACAACGTCGAACTCGGTCTTCTCTTCAGCAGCAGGAGCAGCAGCGCCGCCAGCAACGACGACAGCACCAGCAGCAGCAGAAACGCCAAATTCTTCTTCGATGGTCTTAACCAGCTCGTTCAGTTCGAGGACGGTAAGAGCCTTGATTTCTTCGATCATAGCAGAGATTTTTTCAGAAGCCATGAGAATATACCTCCATGTAATGATAATGTGGGGTCTGTGTCAGAACAGACAATGGATTCCTGAGAAAGATTAGGCAGTAGCCTCTTCGGCAGACTCGTCCTTCTTGGCAATCTGGTCCAGGACAACCGCGAGGTTGCGGACAATGCCGTTCAGGCCGCCAGCCAACTGGGACAGCAGGACTTCTCTGGAAGGGATGGATGCGATCGCATCAACGCCAGCTGCATCGAGGACATCGTTCTCAATGAAACCGCCTTTGATGTTGAAGCAATCCTTGTGGTCTTTCGCATACTTCGCAATGATGCGGGCAGCAGCGGTAGCGTCGGTCTCAGACAGAGCAACAGCGGTGGTACCGTCCAGATGCTTTGCCAGTTCCTCAAACTTGCCGCCGGTTACTGCGAAACGAACTGCGGAGTTCTTGTAAACAGAGTAATGAACGCCAGCTTCACGCATTTCTTTACGGAGCTTGGTGTCGTCCGCGACGTTGATACCTTTGTAATCAACCAGGACGCCAGCAACAGCACCGTCGATTTTAGCCTTCAGCTCTTCAACAACTTTCTGTTTTTCAAGTAAAACTTTGTTGCTAGGCAAATCGATTCACCTCCATAGATTTGGTTTGTGATCCGAAAAGCTATTTCATACGAAAAAACCTTCCCGCACACAAAGACACGGAAAGGCAGAAATATCACTATTTCGCTTATTCCTCGGCAAGCTGCGGTTGTCCGCAATTATACCGGTTACCCGGAACTTGCTGTCTTTGGATCACAGCTTATATATTATACCACACGCAGGGTATTGTTGTCAATACCCTGCGTGAAGTTTTTTAAAAAAGATTACACACCGTATTTAGCGGTAGAGACCTTGACACCAGGGCCCATGGTGGAAGCAACGACGCAGCTCTTCAGGTAAGCACCTTTGGCAGCAGCGGGTTTTGCTTTGACAATCGCATCCATCAGGGTGTTGAAGTTCTCAGAGAGCTTCTCAACACCGAAGGAAACTTTGCCGATCGGGCAGTGGATGATGTTGGTCTTGTC
>DCTE01000052.1:0-2572 GCA_002329405.1 Ruminococcaceae bacterium UBA1448
ACCTGCTCATTACGAGTGAGCTGCTCTGCCAGCTGAGCCACAGTAGCAGGTGCAACTTTTCTGTTGCCTAAACATTATATCATACAGATAACATTTTGTAAAGACCTTTTTTCAGAAATTGCGATTTTATCGGTGGATAACCCCTTCCATTCCTGCATATATATGGAAAAGCTGTGCAGTACAGGTAGGTAGTACAGGGAGGTTTGGGATGGGGGAAAAGACCAGATTGACCGCAATGGCGGCCGTCTTTATTGCATTATCATTTTTCTGCTGGGGGACATCGGTCTGGAGCGCGGGGCAGTCGGAAGGACTCGCCTGTCAGCCGGACGGGGCTTTTACGGTGCAGCAGGCGGCAGAAATGACAGCCGAATCTTCTGACGATGAAAATATGTCGGTTGACGCAGAAGCCGCCGCCGGAAATACGGGCGCGGATATTCGGGCAGAACTTACCAATGCACAGGCCCTTGCACTTGGACGCGCGCTGGCCGCTGCCGGGACGCCATTTTTTGACGACCCGGCGCAATTGTCGGCTCCACAATTGGAAGAAGCGGTAATCTGGTATCTGATGGAGACCGGCGGGATGCCGCCCACTTCGGGCGGACAGGTGGCTCTGCCCGCCGCAGAAGTCTGGCAGCTGGCTGGAGAATTGTTCGGTGCGCTGCCGGGACAGCCGGAGGACTGCGCACTGGCGGTATATGACCGGGAACAGGATGCCTTCTGCATGACCGCAGGTGTTTGTATCCCAGTATACGACGCGCTGGAGGAGACAGTCCGGGAGGAAGGCAACCAGCGTTTCTATCGGATGCAGCTATATCCGCCGGACGGATGGGAAGGGGATGTGCTCGGGAATGCTTACCGGCCGGATATGACGGCAGCCGCCGTTGTTGCATTGATGGAAGGACGGTTTGCCGGATGGATGGGCGGCTGAATTATGTACTCCCCGCCGCAGCGGGGAGGCTGGAAGAATGGGAAAATCAGCAGCAGCCGTTGTTGTTGTCACAGCCACAGCCGCTGCAACCGCCGCAGCCACCGCCACAGCCGCCGCAGTTATTGGAACCACAGCTCCATCCGCCGCAGCATACCATGAGAAGAATGATGATCAGAATCCAGCTGCAATTGTTGCCACACATATTGAGCAACCTCCTTTTGATTGATGTACGCCATAGTATGCAGAGGCGGCGCAGGGTGTTACAGTAGAATTTTTCACTAAAGTTGGTGGTTGAAAAGAGCGTCAGCCTGTGATATACTATAAAAAAACAGGCTGAATTTAAATGATTCAGCAGACGGTCCGGGTTTGGACAGTCGTAGAAAGGAACGGAGATTATGAAATATTATGTAGGTATTGACCTGGGCGGAACATTTATCAAGGCCGGCGTTGTCGATGAAAATTATAACATCCTCGCAAAGGCAAGCGTCCCCTCTGAAGTCGACGGCAACGATGAGGGACTCGCTGACCGGATCGCAAAGGCTGCAACGATGGCGATGGAAGATCTTGGCCTGTCGATTTCGGATATCAGCTCGGTTGGCGTCGGTACCCCCGGCGCGGTCGACTCCAAAAATGGCGTTGTCCTCTATGCCAACAACCGCGGCTTCCGCAACACCCCTCTCGGCAAATATCTGGAGGACCGTCTGCATACATCTGTTTATCTGGAAAACGACGCCAATGTTGCTGCTTACGGTGAGACACTGGCGGGCGCTGCTGCCGGATACAACGATGTCGTCGTCATTACGCTGGGTACCGGTGTTGGCGGTGGTATCATCATCGACGGCAAAATTTATACCGGTTTTAATGGTTTTGCCGGTGAACTGGGCCATATGGTGGTTGAATACGGCGGCCGTCCCTGCACCTGCGGACGCAAGGGCTGCATTGAAGCATATGCTTCGGCAACCGGCCTGATCAAAATGACCAAGGAAGCGATGCAGGCACATCCTGATTCCGCGCTGTGGAAGGTTGCGCCGACGCTGGATGATGTCAACGGCAAGACCGCTTATGACGGCATGCGGATGGGTGACCCGGTCGCAACCGAAGTGGTCAATACATACCAGAACTACCTCGGTGCCGGCCTGACCAACTATATCAACATCTTCCAGCCGGAAGTCCTGCTGATTGGCGGCGGCATCTGCAAGGAAGGCGAAACCCTGCTGGCTCCTCTGCGTGAGTTTATTGAGCGGGAAGCATATTCGATCAAGGGCCAGCCGACCTGTCAGCTGCGGGTCTGCAAGCTGGGCAACGACGCCGGTACCATCGGTGCTGCGATGCTCTGGAAGCTGCATGAATAATTCCCGGCATTACATTTTGGGAACAGTTTGAAGGAAGGACTGCTGCAAAGTGGTGAAACAACCCTTTTGCAGCAGTCTTTTGAAAGGAAGGAACATTTTGAAGATAGATCTGGACGGGTTGACCCGTTTTTGTCAGCAGAACAGCATTTCCTGCCGCACCGATACGCCGATGCGGGAGTATACGACCTTTAAAGTTGGGGGAAACGCCGCCTTTTCGGCGCTGCCTTCTTCAGTGGAGGAACTGACCCTGCTGGTCAGGGAACTGCGGCGGATTGGGGCTGAGCCGGTATGG
>DCTE01000052.1:2588-6679 GCA_002329405.1 Ruminococcaceae bacterium UBA1448
CCAATCTGCTGGTATCGGATGACGGGCTGGATGGTGTGGTTGTCTTTACCTGGGGGCTGTCGGAGCTCAAAAGAGAAGACCAGACAGTGATTGCTGACGCTGGGGTCGGAATGAACGCCCTCTGCCGGATGGCACAGAGTGAAGGACTGACCGGACTGGAATTTGCTTACGGCATTCCCGGGACAGTCGGCGGAGGCGTATTTATGAACGCTGGCGCATACGGCGGTGAGATGCGGGATGTGCTGGAATGGGTGGAATATCTGGATGAGACGGGTGAGATCAAGCGGCTTGCTAAAGAAAAGCTGGAGCTGTCTTACCGTCGCAGTGTCTTTTCGGCCCACCCCGAGTGGTGTGTTTTGCGGGCAGCTTTCCGGCTGGAAATGGGAAACAAACAGCAGATTGGCGATAAAATGTCCGAACTGATGTCCAGACGGCGGGAAAAACAGCCGCTGGAATATCCAAGTGCCGGCTCTACCTTCAAGCGTCCTGAGGGAGCGTTTGCCGGATCGCTGATTGAACAGTGCGGCCTCAAGGGTACGCGGGTTGGGAATGCACAGGTCAGTGAAAAACACGCCGGATTTATCATCAATCTGGGCGGCGCAACCTGCGCACAAATCAATGAACTGATTGAAAAGGTGCAGCAGACGGTATTTGAAAGGACCGGTTATCAGTTGGAACCGGAGGTGCGCCGGTTGGGAAATTAACCGGCGGAAAAGTGGGAAAGGGGGAACGGCTTTGGATTTTCTGATTGTAACGGGCATGTCCGGTGCCGGTAAATCCCGTGCGATGGATACGCTGGAAGATATCGGCTTTTACTGTGTGGACAATATGCCGCCGCAGCTGATCGGCAAAATTGCCGGGCTGTCGGTCGCGTCGGGCGGCGCACTTGACCGGATCGCGGTCGTCACCGATATGCGGGGCGGCAATATGTTTTACGGGCTTTGTCAGGAACTGGACAAAATGAAGGAGGAAGGGCATGGATACAAGATGCTGTTCCTCGACGCTTCGGATGAGGAACTGATCCGCCGTTATAAGGAAACCCGCCGCCGCCATCCGATGGCGGATATCGTGGGCGGCGGCCTTGCGGCACAGATCGCCGCTGAACGCAAGGCAATGGCTGAGGCCAGAAGACGGGCGGATTATCTGATTGATACCACCCGGATTTCGGCATCCCAGCTTCGGAAACGGTTGTGCGCAATTTTTGCGACTGATCTCAAAAACGGAATGCTGGTCAATGTGATGTCCTTTGGGTTTAAACACGGGCTGCCGAGCGAGGCTGATCTGGTGTTTGACGTTCGCTGCCTGCCCAATCCTTTTTACATCCCTTCCCTGAAAGAACATACCGGTCTGGAACAGCCGGTGCGGGATTATGTGATGAATGCGCCCGAGTCGGTTGAACTGCTGGCCAAACTTAAGGACCTGGTCGGGTTCCTTCTGCCGCTTTACCAGAAGGAAGGCAAAACCCAATTGACCATTGCAGTCGGTTGTACCGGCGGTCATCACCGGAGCGTGACCATTGCCGGATATCTGTATGATGATCTGGCTGCAAAAGGAGCCAATGTCCGCATCAGCCATCGTGATATTGAGAAATGAGGGGTAGCGCGTGTCATTTTGTCAGGATGTCAAGCTGGAGCTGCTGCAAAGTCCCCCCCGAAGTTTTAACCATCGTAATGCGCTGGTATATGGGATTCTCAAGCTGAGCAAATCTTTCCCTCAGCAGCCAACCATCTTTACTACCGAGAATCGGGAGCTTGCCCAGGAGGTCGCTTCAATGCTGGCTGAACTGGGGGCGATCGTCGATATCCGGCGGGACCTGCATCGGCTTAAGGGAGATGTTGAGGTCTATACCGTCTGTATCGAACATGAACACACCAGAGAGCTGCTTCGCGAATATTACCATCTCGGCCGAAGCCCACTGAACCGGGAACTGCTCCAGCCGGAAGGATGTGCAGCAGCTTTCCTGCGGGGGCTGTTTCTGGCGTATGGGTCAATGACCAACCCGGAAAAAGAATATCATCTTGAGATTAACGCATTGATCCCGCTTTTTGCTGAGGAGATCCACGCAGTGGCGAGCGATGTCGGGATTCGTTTTAAGGTCGCAAGGAGAAAAGGGTGTGAAATCCTGTATCTGAAGGAAAGTGAACAGATTGAGGATTTTCTGACGTTGACCGGTGCGACCGGCTCAAGTATGAAGCTGATGGAAATTAAGGTGGTCAAAACAGTCCGAAACCATGTCAATCGGACCACCAACTGCGAAACTGCCAACCTCAACAAGACCGTCTCGGCTGCCGCTGCCCAAATGCAGGATATCCGCTTTATCCGGGATACCGTTGGACTTTCCTGGCTGGACGAGGATTTGCGGGAATTGGCCCAGCTCCGGCTGGAAAATGAGGCGATGTCACTGAGGGAACTTGCCGGGATGCTGACTGTACCGATCTCAAGGAGCGGGGTCAACCATCGGCTGCGGCGTATCTGTGAAAAGGCACAGGCACTGCGGGAAAGCGGTGTTTCTCCAAGAGGGGACGAACAGGACTGAATCGAAAGGGTATCTCTGGGTGGGATGCCCTTTTTTGCTTGGATAGTTGTTGACACGAAAGCAAAAAAGATGTATATTTAAATAGTTGAGAGCACAACTATTTTGGAAGGGAAGTGTCACCGTTGGACCCCAGCAGACGTAAGATCACCAAAATTGCCCGCAATGCCGCACATTTCGTCCAGTCAAGGGCAAAGGATCAGGGATTGGGCGGGAGTGAATATGAAGTCATTCATTGTATCCGCAAATCACCTGGCATCTCTCCCGATGAGATCGGACGGCAGCTGTATCTGGAAAAGAGCGCGGTCGCCCATCTGACCGCCAGTCTGGAACGAAAAGGATTTATCCGGCGGGAGGTTGACCCGCAGGACAGGCGGAGACGGCGTCTGTTCCCGACCGCTCAGGCCGATGCGCTCAAAAACAGCCGGGCAGCGTTGGAAGCATTTTATTACAGCTGGCTGTTGGAAGGGATACAGCCGGAAAAACAGGCAGTTTTCCTTGAGGTGCTGGAGACGCTGTATATCCGCTCCAAACAGGCGAGGCGGGAAGAAAACCGTCCGCTGGCCGAGCGGCTGGATGCTGAAGAGATGGAAAGGAATGAGACAGATGAAAGGGGTTAAAAATATGTGGGTGGTCTATGCACTGTTGTCAGCGGTTTTTGCCGCACTGACTTCGATTCTTGCAAAGGTCGGCATTGACGGGGTCAATTCCAATCTGGCAACTGCAATCCGTACCGCTGTTGTACTGGTGATGGCGTGGGGGATGGTGTTCATCACCGGGACACAGAGCGGGATTTCCGGCATCACAGGGAAAAGCTGGGCATTTCTGGTTCTGTCAGGACTTGCGACCGGCGCGTCCTGGCTGTGTTATTATAGGGCACTGGAAATCGGGGAGGTTTCGAAAGTCGCCCCGATTGATAAGCTGAGCATTGTCTTTACGCTGGTTTTTGCTTTTATATTTTTGCGGGAGACTGCCTCTGCAAAGTCAATAATCGGAGGGCTGCTCATCTCAGTTGGTACGCTGATCATGGTGTTGTAAACGGATAAAGTGCTTGCCTGACCGGACAGGTTATGGTACAATAGACCTGATCACACAGGGAGAAGCTCTCCCGGAAAGGACTGGTTATGGAATTGTATCAGACGCTGGAAAACCTTGTCAAATGGATGGCGGAATATTCGATCATCCTGTTTGAGGTGGTCGGCGTAATCGTTATTGCGGTCGCAGGTGTGTTGGGGGTTGTAAATTATATCCGTCATGATCCGCTCACCCGGCTCAAGCTCGCAAAAGGGATGGCGATGGGGCTGGAATTCAAGCTGGGCGGCGAGATTTTGCGTACCGTCGTCGTGCGTGATCTGTCGGAGATTATGATTGTCGGTGCGATTATCCTGCTGCGGGCGGCACTGACCTTTTTGATTCACTGGGAGATTAAAAACGAAGAAGAAGAAACCGAAGCAGATCGAAAACATATTTCAGCTGAGCATAAATTGGGTAAATAATGGTATAAAGCGAAACGGTGTTTTTACCGCTTCGCTTAAGTTTGTCGAAAAACTATTTTTGT
>DCTE01000048.1:0-1193 GCA_002329405.1 Ruminococcaceae bacterium UBA1448
GTCTTGGTAACGAAGGTAAAGGAACGGTCAGCGTAAACGGTGATGATGACCGGGATGATCATACCGATATCATTTTTGGTACGCTCGTTGAATTCCTTGGTGAACGACATGATGTTGACACCATGCTGGCCGAGTGCCGGACCAACAGGGGGGGCAGGGGTTGCTTTGCCTGCCGGGATCTGAAGCTTAATATAGCCTGTAACTTTCTGAGCCATTGATAAGCACCTCCAAAATAATGTGGTAACTGGCGGAACAGGGCGATTACCGATGCGCCGCATTGCGGCATTGTATACAGCGAAGACGCTGCTTGTTCCTCCCACATTCAGGCCGGGTGGGTCCCGTACCTGAAAGGCTGTCCCACCATGGGACAGACGAATGTTTCTTGTTTACTCTTCTGCCAGCTCGACTTCGCCCAGCTGCAGATCAGCCAGCGTATCNNGTATCGCGCCCGAAGAAAGATACGGAAACCTGCACGATTCCCTTGTCGGTGTCGATTCCAACGACCTTCCCGACAAACCCTTCCAGAGGGCCGTGGGTAACCTTGACGCTGTTTCCGACCGCAAAGTTGACCTGAACGGATTTCAGTTCTACGCCAAGCGCTTCGACTTCCTTTTCGGTCAGTGGAATCGGTTCGGTTGTCGAACCGACGAAACCGGTGACGCCGCGAATGTTGCGAACAAAATACCAGGATTCAGGGGTAATCAGCATCTTGACCAGAACGTAGCCGGGGAATACTTTTCTTTCCACCTCACGCTTTTTGCCGTCATCATTGTACTCTTCAACCGTTTCGGTGGGTATTCTTACCTCAAAAATCCGGTCGCCGAACCCCTGGTTCTCGACGCCCTTTTCTATATTTTGTGCAACTTTGTTCTCATACCCGGAATACGTGTGAACAACATACCATCTGGGTGTTTCTGACATAATCAGACCTCCGACAAAAATACCGGTTTCCCGGTTGACTACGCTCGCCTTTTATCAGAATCCGAGAATCAATCCGCGCACAAACGCGAAGATCCAGTCGATAATCCAGATAAACCCGCCGACCGCGATCATAACGACGCCGACGACGCAGGTGTTATTGAGCACCTGTTTCTTGGTAGGCCAGACGATTTTTTTGATCTCGCTGCGAAGCTCTTTGGCAAAACGGGAAATTTTTGCAATAAGACCGTCTTTTTTCTTCTCAGGCTTTTTCT
>DCTE01000048.1:1285-2887 GCA_002329405.1 Ruminococcaceae bacterium UBA1448
ACTTGCAATACTTGTTCATTTCAAGTCTGTCAGGGTCATTCTTCTTGTTCTTCATTGTGTTGTAATTACGCTGTTTGCACTCTGTGCAAGCCAAAGTAACTTTCACTCTCATGCTCGGCACCTCCTGTATAAGCGGACTAATTTGCCTCCCTCAAAAAGGAGAACGGATTTTCACCGGCACCCTCCAGGCATCCTCACTGACCAGGACTTGCAGAGAGAACCGGCCGGGACTTTCGTCCCCCGGAACAGCAGCTGTCAGCCAGCCGCCCTCCGAATTTGCACAAAAAAATAAACCCTTTTAGAGGTGCTTACATTATAACACAACGCCCCCGGGTGTGTCAAGCATTTTCCTCCGCGTATACCGGCAACTTTTACCGGCATTTTGCTTGTTGTTTTGGTTATTTTTTCTCATTGACCGCCAGTGCACCTGTGAAGTCAGATATGACCCTGCTGACGCCTTCCACTCCCAGCAGCTTTTCCCTGTCCAGGTCGGAATCCACCGCAACAATCCACCCTGCTCCCGCTGCCCGTCCGGCCTGTATCCCGGACAGTGAATCTTCGAATACCGCGCATTCTTCCGGCCGGCAGCCGATCAGCGCCATTGCCCGCAGATAGATGTCGGGAGCCGGTTTCCCGCGCATCTTCCCATTATCAAAGACCAGTGTTTCCGGGGTGAACCATCTGTCCAGCCCAAGATGTTCAAAATAAAACGATACGTTGTCCCACTGAGACGATGTCGCAATCGTAAACGGAACCCCTTCTGCCTTAAGCCTGTCAAACATTTCCGGCACGCCGTCCACCAGCCGGAACCAGTCATTCTTTTGCAGGCAGACAGCGCGATACTTTTCTTCCTTCCTCTTTGAACAGGTGAGAATTTCCTGGTCGGTCAATTCCCCCAGAAAATGCCGGAGGATATCAGGGTTCGGCCTTCCCTGGATATGCTTCTGGATATCGGTATCGCTGACCGCGATCCCCTTTTCCAGCAAAAACGCCCGCCATGCGTCGGCATGTGCCGGCGTATCAAACAGCAGCGTCCCGTTAAAATCAAAAATGCAGCCTCTGATGCCATCTATTCCACAGATCCGCATTGCTCCACTTCCTTTCGTTTGGTACGACAAAAGGCGCACCGCCCATAAAGACGGTGCGCCAGTCGATTCAATTATCAGGAAACCTTCAACAAGACAATCAGTTGAGGATGGTCTTTTCGGTTTCTTTGTCGAACAGATGGATGCAGTTGAGGTCGAAAGCCATCTTGATGACGTCGCCAACACGAGAGGTGTTTCTGGGGCTGACACGAGCGGTCAGAGGCATATCTGCGCAGGTAACGTACAGATAGATCTCAGCGCCCATCATTTCGGTAACTTCTACCTTAGCGTCGATTACGCCGGAAGTAGCAGCACTGATGACAGCTTCTTCGTCCTTGATGTTTTCAGGACGGATACCCAGGGTAACGTCTTTGCCGATATGTTTGTCCAGCTCGGAAGCAGCAGCAGCAGCTTTCGCAGCGGGGATGACGCAGGAGTAGTCGCCGAATTTGACAACGTACTTGTCGCCTTCCTTGACCAGTTTGGCATCCAGGAAGTTCATCTGAGGAGAACCGAT
>DCTE01000199.1 GCA_002329405.1 Ruminococcaceae bacterium UBA1448
GGCCTGGGAAGATAGAGCGGTGCCGGCACAGAATGGCTCCTGTCAGTTACAACTGACAGGAGCTTTTTTGCGTTCTTGATTGCTTTTAGTTTTTGTGTTACAATATCATTAAATACAAATTTTAGGTGGAGGTTGAATATATGAGTGAAGGGCTGACAAATGAACAGATCATACAGGAACTAATTCAACGATTAAGTGCAACACAGAAAAATAAAGTACAGATGGAAGAAGCAGTCAGGTGTGCTGAATCCTTATGTGTACGGATTTCTTATGATGCAGACGCACTTCATACGGCCAAGCAAATTAAAAAGCAGTGCGAAAACGCCCTGGAAAATGTTGATAAGCAAATTCAGTTGCTCTCAAAAATGATTCAACTGCTGCAAAATATCGAAAAATAATAGATAATTTACCAAAAAGGGAAACGGCAATAAGCTGTTTCCCTCTTTTCACATAATAATCAGATAAAATTCAAGTGTTCATCTTTTTACGATAATTTTACAATAAGATACAGCTAATATAATAAACTGCAACCAAAAGGAGGAGGTAAGCAAGTGGAAAAGATCGTAACCTGTCCAACATTTCGGCATGAATGGAAGCATCTGATTACCTGGGAAGATATGTTGATCCTTCGTATGCGACTTAAAGCAGTTGCAAAAGCAGATATTCATACTGTGGACGGCCGATATCATATTCGCAGTTTGTATTTTGACAATTATTCTGATCGTGTTCTGCGAGAAAAACTGGATGGAGTCAATATTCGGGAAAAATACCGCATTCGATATTATAATAGAGATCCGTCAATTATGTTTTTGGAAAAGAAATGCAAACAGAACAATTTAGGGTATAAGTTGCAGACACGGCTCAGCATTGAACAAGCAAGGTTGATCCTCAATGGTGAGTTTGGTTGGATGGCAAATACACATGACGGATTGCTGGCGCAGTTTTACAGTGCGATTTGTACGCAGGGCCTGCGTCCGAAAACTATTGTCGATTATATGCGGGAACCTTATACCTACCAACCAGGTAATGTGCGTGTGACATTGGATTATGATATCCGCACTGGATTGAGCTGTGTCGATTTTCTGAATCCTGATTGTGTGACGATTCCGGCAGGAGATGAAATTGTGCTGGAGGTCAAATGGGATGAGTTTTTGCCGTCGGTCATTCGAAGTGCGGTGCAGTTGGACAGTGTCCGAACGACCGCGTTTTCAAAGTACCAGGCCTGCCGCAGGTTTGGTTGATGATTATATTTTTTAAAAGGAGAAAATGAGATGACTTTTCAGGATATTTTCAAATCGAGCTTTTTGGAGAATATGACCAGTGTATCTTTTTTTGATATGGCACTGGCATTGGTTTTAGCGTTTGGCATTGGGCTGTTTATTTTTCTGATTTACAAACGGACTTTTTCTGGCGTCATGTATTCCGGCAGTTTTGGCGTAACGCTGGTTGCACTGACTATGATTACAACATTGGTGATTCTGGCCGTCACTTCCAACGTCGTATTGTCGCTTGGTATGGTCGGTGCGTTGTCTATTGTCCGTTTTCGTACTGCAATCAAAGAACCATTGGATATTGCCTTTCTGTTCTGGTCAATTGCAGTCGGAATTGTATTGGCAGCCGGATTGATTCCGCTGGCAGTATTTGGCAGTGTGGCAATCGGTATTTTCCTGCTGCTGTTTGCCAATCGGAAGTCGAGCGAAAATCCATATATTGTTGTTTTGCAATGCCAGGATGCTGAATCGGAGAAACAGGCTGCTGCTTACCTTGCACAGCATACAAAGAAAATGGTGGTTAAGAGCAAAACAGCGCGTGCCGGCTATATTGAACTGAATTATGAGGTACGTCTGCGGGATGAACAGACTGAATTTGTCACCGAGTTGTCTGCGCTGAACGGAGTAGACAGCGCAGTCCTGGTCAGCTATAATGGCGATTACCTGAGCTAAACCGGAAGGGAGACTATGAGATGATCAAAAGCAGGCGGATTGATACTATCTGCTGTGCAATACTGGCTGTAGTGCTGGTTATAACTGCTTTGTTTATCAATGGAGACGCACTTGGCATCACGGCAGCCACCAGAACAATGGAATATGAAAAAAAGCTGTTTGATTCCTCTATGGTACACACAATTGATATTGTAATGGATGATTGGGACGGTTTTCTGGAAACCTGCACCAACGAAGAATACACTGTCGCAGATCTGGTGATTGACGGGGAAGCGGTTCAGAATGTTGGGCTGAGGGCCAAAGGGAACACATCACTGACATTGGTGTCAAGTTATGGAAATGATCGGTACAGTCTGAAAATAGAGGTTGACCATTATGATTCAGGAAAAAATTATTATGGGTTGGATAAATTTTGCCTGAATAATATCATTCAGGATAATACCTATCTGAAAGATTATCTGGTATACACGATGATGGCAGATATGGGCGTTGCCTCGCCTTTGTGCAGCTTTGTGTATATCACGGTCAATGGTGAAGACTGGGGACTGTATCTGGCAGTCGAAGGGGTAGAAGAGAGCTTTCTGACCCGTAATTATGGCACCGGATATGGTGAACTGTATAAGCCTGACAGCATGAGCTTTGGCGGCGGCCGGGGGAATGGTCAGGATTTTGATATGCAGGAACTGTTTACAGAAGATAATCAGCAAACAGAGTTTGTATCGTCCGAACAGCAGAAAAACTGGTCACATTCGGAAGATGTTTTTTCTCAGTTGGAGGATTTGTCAGCCGAGGATATTTTAAATGCGCTTCAGTCAGCTGGATTAAACGTTTCATTACCTGATACGGTAGATCAGATGGATGTGCAGCAGGTAATGGAGGCGATTTTGGAAAATGCCGACATGCGGGAAGTATTGGATGCACTGCGCCAAAGCGGGCTAATGTCTGATCAAGGCGACGCACAGAGTTTTACCGGTATGGGAAAAGGCGGCTTTGGGGGAATGAGCAGCGATGATACCCTGCTGCAATATATTGACGATAACCCGGACAGTTACGCCAATATTTTTTCGTCGGCTAAAACAGATATTACAGATACAGATGAACAACGGTTAATTGCGTCGCTCAAAACCCTTTCGGAAGTGGTAGACGGGACGGTCGATGCTGAAAAGGTGGAAGACGTTGTTGATATTGAATCGGTCATCCGGTATTTCGTCGTTCATAATTTCGTCTGCAATGGGGACAGCTATACAGGTTCAATTGTACACAATTATTATTTGTATGAAGAAGACGGTGTGATGGAGATGATTCCATGGGATTATAACCTCGCGTTCGGCGGATTTTCCGGCGGCGGAATGAGCAGCGGATTGACCAGTGAAGTTAATTCTCCGATTGATTCACCGGTCAGCAGCGGTGATATTTCAGAGCGGCCGATGGTTGCATGGATATTCTCCAGCGAAGAATATACCGAGTTGTATCATCAGATTTATGCTGAGTTTATTGAAAAATGGTTTAACAGCGGCTATTTTGAGCAGCTGTTCGATCAGACTGTTTCGATGATCTCTTCTTATGTGGAAAAAGACCCTACTGCTTTTTGCAGTTATGATGAGTTTGAAGAGGGGGTAAGCACCCTTCGGCAGTTTTGCCTGTTGCGGGCCGAGAGTATATCCGGTCAACTGGATGGGACGATTCCTTCTACAAAGGATGGTCAGGCTGCGGACAGCAGTGCTCTGATTGATGCTTCTTCTCTGGATACACAGGCGATGGGCGGTCAGTCTATGGGCGGCGGAGGCGGTCAGATGCCTGGAAATGGCCAGCAAATGCCGTTCGATATGGAGGGGTTTAGACAGGATGCCAACGGTCGTGCACCGTCCGGTGACGAAAATACCGTTGATCATTCGCCAGCAGGTTTTGAAAATGAAGAAATGCCCGATGAATCGGGGGCAATGGCTGTAGATGGGATGCCATCATTTGATGAAGATGTTCAGATGGATCAGCAGCCGGGAGAAAATACCAATCAGCCAGCTGCTTTCCCGGATGATGCCGGTACTCCAGAAAGGGTTGGTACGCCGCCCAATGGGAGAATGCAGCCGGGAGGTGGAATGAATAGCCAGTCTGCCGGTGACGCTGCCCAATGGGTATGGATGCTGCTCTGCGGCGGTGTTCTGCTGGCCGGGATTGCAGGTGTCAAATTCTATCGGCATTGGTAAAATGCAAAAATCGTCAGGCACAGCCACTCAAGCAGTGACTGTGCCTTTTTTTGTGCCTGTCCGGCAAAAAATACACCCACTTTTTGACGGCTGCATATAATGGCAGGACAGTGGACGGCTGGTTAGCGATCCGCTGTAACAGAAAGGTGGGATTTTTTTGTCTGAACAGATCAAGCCGGGCGGCTGTGTCAATATGCCAGATAAGGTTTCAGGACAGAGTCCTCTTGACAGTCTGCCGCTGGGAATGAGCTATCTGCCGATGAGTAAATGGGAAAGTCTGTATGACCCGGAAGTCGGGCTGGAAAGGGGCACAATTTTTGCCTGTCTGGATCTTCCGTTTATTGGTAAGGAGGCGGCCGCCGATGGAAAAGACTGAAATGCTTTCAGATATGGTGGGAATGCCGCCGCTCCAGACAGCGAAAGAAGAAGGGAACCGCCCGCCGGAGGAATGTCCTCCTATCAGCTGTGAGGAAAAGAAAGCGTTGCTACATGAGATCAGGGTCTGTACTTTTGCACTGGTTGAAGCAAAGATTTTCCTCGACAGCCATCCAGATGACCGCCAGGCAATTGCTTTTTATCGTAAACACTGGGAAACACTCCGTCAGCTGGAGAAAAAGTGGGAAACCTGTACCGGTGAGATGTTCAATGCCAATGCGAGCCGTTGGACCTGGGTAGATACACCCTGGCCCTGGCAAAGTGAACTGTAAAGGGGGCGGGCAATATGTGGAGCTATGATAAAAGACTGATCCATCCGGTCAAAGTTAAAAAACCGGACCCGATGAGTGCATCCATTATTATTACCCAGCTTGGCGGACCGCATGGCGAACTGGGGGCGGCTACCCGTTATTTGCAGCAGCGGTATTCGATGCCATACGGAGAACTGATTGGTATTCTCACGGATATAGGTACAGAAGAGTTGGCACACATTGAAATGATTTCGGCAATCATTTATCAACTGACCCGTAATCTGTCGGAAGAGGAGATCAATAAAAAAGGTTTTGCACCGTATTTTGTTGATCATACGGCTGGTGTATATCCGCAGGCTGCTTCCGGGGTGCCTTTTTCTGCCGGAGGCTTGTCGGTATCGGGCGATACTTTTGCCGACCTGCATGAGGATATGGCTGCTGAACAAAAAGCACGTCTTTCTTATGACAACATTTTGCGGCTGGTGGATGACCCGGATGTCAAGGATGCAATTCGCTTTCTGCGTGAGCGGGAGATTGTCCACTTCCAGCGTTTTGGCGAAGCGATTCGGATTGCGCAGGATAAAGTCAATGCCCGCAATTTCTACGCATTCAATCCCTCTTTTGATACTGCGAAAGCAAACCTGATTGAAAAATGCTGATTCCCGGTATAATCAGATAGACAAACAAATGCCCCGCAGCTGGTATTTCCGGCTGCGGGGCGTAAGATTTATTGGGGTTTTACTTTCCGGCCTGTTCGTCCAGCCAGGAAAGGATTTCGGCAGCATGCGTATCCGGTTTGACCTTGGGAAAGACTTTTTCAATCACGCCATTTTCGTCGATCAGATAGGTGGAACGGACAACGCCCATGCTGACCTTTCCATACATTTTCTTCTCTTTCCAGACATCATACGCCTGGATGACTTCCAATTCCGGGTCGGACAGCAGGATAAACGGCAGTTCAAACTTGGTTGAAAAGCGCAGATGAGAGGCCTGAGAATCTTTGCTGACACCGATGACAACAATGCCGCGTCTTTGATATTCCTGATAGGCAGATGCAAAAGAGACCGCTTCACGGGTACATCCGGGAGTATTGTCCCGGGGATAAAAATACAGAACCACACGTTTGCCCGCGAAATCGGACAGGCGCACCTCGCGGCCCTCCTGATCCGGCAAGGCAAAATCCGGTGCTTTGGTGCCAACTTCCAACATAATCTTTCTTTCCTTTCCTAGTACTATGGTAAGTATAACGGCCGACAGGCCATACCGTCAAGAGGAACACATAACCCGGCAGGATCACCCGCGCATCGCGAAATTCAAAAGCCCCAGCGCCAGAAGATGGGCCGGATAATACCCGTAAAAGAACCGCTTGGCCCGGAAACGGCTTTGGGCCTGCGGGTCATAGAGCAGCAGGACCCCCCCTGCCAAAGCACAGCAGACCATGCTGCGGGGATTGCCCACCAGCAGGCCGTAGTACAAAAAGCTCCACAGCGCCAAAAACGCCAGCTGTTGCGCTTTTCTTTTGAGGAGCACAAAGCCCACAATCAATACGATGCCCAGCAGGCCGGTACCGTAATCCGCCGGCAAGCCGTACGCTATCAACAGAACCGGTGCCGCGAGAACTGCCGCGATGCGTTCTTCCCTGCTCAACGCCTCTTGTCCGGTCAGGAGGTACAGACAGAAAAAAGCCATAAGGAAGGTATAAAACACGTTGGCATTTTCCCCCAGCAGACAAACGCCCCGAATCTGCAAACGAAGTCCCGGAACCAGGGCCGCCATGGCCACCAGCAGCAAGCTATGGTCATAGTGTCTGTGCAACACCAGCAGCCAGTACGCTCCGACGGCCACCGCCGCACCAATCAGAAACGGCCAGGCGAAACAGGCCTGTGTCGCGTCGGTCGAGACCGCCGTCAGGTTCGACGGTGCAAACGCCATACTGAAGGGAAGCTGCGAGACCAGGGCGCCCCACAAAAGGTTTTGGAAATAGCGTTTCCGGTTGCGGGTTTGCTGCCACCCTTGTGCCAGGCAGAAGGCGAAGAGCGGAAAAGCCATCCGCCCTATGGCGCGCAGGATCGTGGAATCCAGCGGCAGCAGACCCCAGCCATCCCTGCCAAGTACCAGCCCCAGGTGGTCGCAGGTCATGGCCAGTAGCGCAACCATCTTGAGCCCAAAAGCAGACATTCTTCCTCCCCTTCCTTTTGCTGGCGTACTCATGCCGCCGGGCTTGTTTCCTCCGCCGATTGGATTTGCGAATCCACCGTATTGCCGATGGCTGCCAGCTTTTCTTGGGCTGCCTGCACGGTTTCCTCGTCGGGGATCATGACATAGAGTTCCTGGTTCATCGAGTAGGTCGTGGAGGTAGCGTCGCTTCCGTTTACGCTGCAGCTTTCCACCGTCCAGATGGCCCCCTCCTCCAACTGCTGGCGCACCAGCGCCGAAAGCACATCGTAGGGTACATTGGTGTCCACACAGGACTGCACACTGTCCAGAATAGAGAGGTAATTCGCCAAAATAGCCGGGCTCATGGCCTTTTGCAGTACCGCTTCCACCACCGCCATCTGGTTTTCGCCGCGCTGACGGTCCCCCTCTGCGAAGGCGTACCGGTTGCGCACAAAGGCCAGCGCCGCCGCGCCGTCCAGGGTATTGATGCCCTGCTCATAATGGTATTCTCCGGAATCAAAGGTATAATCGGAGTAGACATCCACCCCGCCCAGTGCGTCGATGACCTGGACAAACCCCACAAAGTTCAGCCGGAAATAATAGTCAATCTCGATGCCATACAGATTTTCCAGCGTCCCACGCAGCACATCCATACCGTAAATGCCCGCGTGGGTCAGCTTGTCGTAGGCATCCTCCACCCCCACATCCAACGGCACGAAATAGTCCCGCGGTGTGGAAACCAGAAGCACCTGGTGGGTCTGGGTATTGATGCTGGCGATGATGTTTACATCGCTGCGCCCGCGCTGGTCCACAATATCGCCGCGGGTGTCGCTCCCGCTGATGAGAAGGTTGATGACCGGGTCGTCCAAAAGGTCCTGCCCCGTGGTCACCTCATGCTCGATCTGCAACGTCAGGATCTCCCGCAGGGAAGCGGCAAATTCTTCGTAGCCGGACGTTTCCTCATACAAGGCAAGGTACGCCTCATTAAGCAGGATGGCATCGGTCTCCCCCTGCTGCAGCCCCTCCGCCAGCGCGGTCAGGCCATCATACTCCGATACGGAAACGGAGATTCCTTCCTCCGTTTCCAGCTGTTCCAAGGCCGCGTCGGTGTTGGCGCGATCCAGCGCCCCGAGGATACCCACCGTCATTTCCGTCAAATCCTCCGGAGATTGGAGGGGGCTCTCCTCCGGCACATAGACACCGACCCGGGTGCGCTCCACCGCAGTCCCGGAGATACTTTTCACGGTATGGACGGTGCGCCAGAGGTACACCCCTGCCAGCAGACACACCGCCGCCACCGCCACCGTAAGCACCGCCCCCGCAATCCGTCCGACGCGGGAAGGCATCCGGCACAGCCCCAGGACGGCGCCGGAAAGCAGCAAAGAAACGGCCAGTACCGCCCAAAGAAAGCGGGATGGCACCAGCCGGGTGGTGGCCAGATACCCGCACAGCGCCAAGGTGGCCGCCAGGGTAACCGCCGGGAGCGCATACCTGCGCAAGGTGCCGCCGCTCTTTCCTTGTTTCTTTTCGCTCTTCTGTTTCATTGCGACCTCCTTTTCCCTGCACCTCCTCCGCCGCATATCAGGTCGCCCTTCCGGGACCTGGCGGTTGTACAGTCAAATTTTACCACACCGGGTAGTGAAATACAATTGAGAGAAGATGAACAACACNNCCGCCTCCGGGGCGCTCCGGCTCCCCGCCAAAAATTTTCTGTTCTTCCCCGCTTATACCACAGAAAAAGCGCCGCCTACGTCGGCAGGCAGCGCCCTCAGCGGAACGGCTTTTTTACCATCCCGTCGTTCTATTTTCCACACACAGCGGGGGCCAGTCATTCCAGCCGGCAGCGATCCGGCAAGTACAGGCAGTAGGCCGATTTTCCTTTCCATTCCACCCGGTACCAGCGCCCTTGCACACCGCCGATGGACACCACGGAACCCGCTTCCAGAATCCTGCATGACTCATGCAGCGCCAGAGCCCCGATATTGCTGCTGATATCTTCCCGCTCAAACACTTCACAGCGGGGATTTTCCCCACTGATACAGCACAACTGTGTTGCCGCCACCGCCGCGTGTTCCCCGGGGCCATATGTATAGACAGAGTTGTTTGCTTTGGTGAAATCACCGTCCAAAAAGCATAGCGGATTGCACCGTTTTCCCTTGCTCCATACCTCAAAATGCAGATGGGATCCGAAGCTGTTTCCGGTATTCCCGGCCACGCCGATTTGCTGCCCTTTGGTCACCTGCTGGCCCTGCACCACCAGCAACCGACTCATATGGGCATACAACGTGTCCATTTCCCCGCTGTGCCCCAGCTTGATCATATTGCCATAGCTGTTGGTATCCCCCACGGTACGGATCCCGTTCCGTTGATGAACTTTCATCACCGTGCCATCCTCCGCGGCATATACGGGTGTGCCTTCCGGTGCCCGCAGGTCGATACCATTATGCTTGGTCCCATCATTGTAAAACCAGCCTTGCGTCAAGATGTGCTGCGCAAGCGGCCACGCCAAACAAACATTTTCACAATTGCCCATGGTAAAACCTCCTGTAACTTGAATTTTTCACGACGCTGCCAAGAATTCCGAATACACATCCTGGTTCTCCCAGGTGATAAACCAAAACCCGTACAAGCCATCCTGTGAGGCCGGCAGCGCTTCGGGTTCCATCCCGGCTGTGTAGTGAATTGTCTGCCCTACTTTGAAGCCTTCTTCTTGGGTAAGATAGCCCTCCACTTCCTGGTCAGCGGTTTCGGTAAAGGCTTCCACCGGGTAGAGCGGTGTAATGCTTTCACCTCCTTGCAAAAGGATTCTCTGCCGGGAAAAGTGGTCTTCCTCCAGCGGCACCAGACAGACCACCCGCCCGTAGGGAAATTGGGCGTCATACTGCAAAATCAGGTTGGCCCGCTGCCCTTCATACAGCACGGGGCAGGCAAACCGGGTATATAACCCGGAAGGGCTTTCCAGTTCCACAGTGCACAAGGGCTGGCCGTCCAGAAAGGTCCATTCGTTGGCGATGTCTGCGGTATACCATCCGCCTTCCAACTCCACGTCGGAGTCCGTCCCCACCAGGTAGTAGTAGTCCGTTTGGTTTTCATCCCGTTCCCACAGTGTAAGGTATACTTGCTTTACATTTCCGGGATCCTGCGCAAC
>DCTE01000175.1:0-3050 GCA_002329405.1 Ruminococcaceae bacterium UBA1448
CTGAACCCAGACACCAGCGGAGTTAATAGAATAGCCGTCGATGGTTGTATCCGTGGCCATCACGCCGGAAGAGTAGAGATAATACCAATCGCCCTTCCATTCAATCCAGCGTGCAGTCGCCATTTCGCCGGAGCCGGTGAGGTAATACCATTTACCGGAAGACTGCACCCAGGCATTCCCGGCCATCGAGCCGTCGCTTCTGAGGTAGTACCATTCGCCGCCGATTTCCTGCCAGTCGGTCAGCATGATGCCATTCTGATTAAACAAATACCATACGCCGTCAACCTTTGCCCAGTCATCCTGGACCATCGTACCCATATCCTGATGGAACAGATACCAGTTGCCGGTTGGCTCATACTGATACCAGCCGGTGACCATTTCGCCGTCGATATACAGACAGATACCGCCATTCTGATAGACCCATTCCATATGCGATTGGTCAGGCTGGGATTCAGCGGGCTGTTCGGAATTGCCGGAGCCGATATAGAGCCAGTGTGCGTACAGGGTAGTATGTAATGGGAAGACCACAGCGGTTGAAACGTGGTAACCGTCGTTGTTGTAACCATCGGCTGTGTACCATCCGATGAAGGCATAACCGTCTCTGGTGGGGGTTGGAAACTCAGTCAGTCTGTTATCCTTTGTTACTGCCGAAGTATAGGGAACCTCGCCGCCGTTGGCGTCAAAAAAGATGATGTGTTCTGCCTGCTCAACCGAAAATGACAGCGATACCGACATCACCGCGCCGTCCGTACCGGAAATGGTGAGTACTTCGTCATAACTGTCGACTGCAAGCCCTGCTTTAGGCTGGACAGTGAANNAGTGAAGACAGCAGTTTCATTTGGAGCCAGTTCGGTATCAGACAATGCGCCGATCAGATAATTTTCGGCAGCTGGCTGGTTCAGAGTGACAGTCTGGCTGCCGGTATTTTGAACCGTCACAGTCCGGGCCTCAGGCTGAAGATAGAAGATATCGAGACTGCCGAAATCGACTGCTACCGGTTCAACAGAAAGGCCATTGGATTTTGCAGTGACCGCCGCCCCCGGCAGCAGCATCGCCGCCAGTGCAAAAATGGTGAGCAGGCTGAGGAGTTTTTTCGAGACCATCTTCATCATATTATAACGACCTCCTTTGTCATGCTGCGGGACAACGAAAGTGGAAACAAATCAACGCGAGGTTCTTCTATTAAAATTTTCCCATAAACAATAAAGTCTGTCAAGCAATTTTTCAAAATATACCGGCAAAACTTCAAGATTATTTCATCCCTGCAACCGCTTGTCGAAAAACGCTGGATACTGTATAATGGTAGACAGAGGACGACAGACTGACCAGAATATCCACGGTCTGATGAAAGGATATGCAGTATGAAGATCAATAAAACTGCAAAGATCGCTTGTATCCTGCTGGCGGCGGCACAATTGGCCGGGTGCGGCAACCATCCGGCGGTAGCGGCGGGACTTGGCGGCACAGACACCGTTTTTACAACCGGCAGTACGGAACCCCAGACGCTTGAAGATGAACTCCCGGACAGCTTTCTCCCCGGCTGGGAAGGCAGCGGCGCACTGCGGCGGTGGCGGACCGAGTCGGGCGGATACGCAACCGGGCTGACCGAAATTGATGGAGAATACTACTGGTTCGACTGGGACGGCTCCCTGTCAACCGGCTGGATTGAAACCGACGAGGGCTGGCGGTACGCCGGTTCGGACGGCATACTCGCGGACGGGCTGTGCGAGATTGGCGGCGAACGGTACTGGTTTGAAGACCGGCTGATGGTCACCGGGTGGATTGAAACAGCTGATGGGCGGATGTATGCCGGGGCGGACGGCGCACTGGTATACAGCGGGCTTGCGGACGGGTGCTGGCTGGACGAAGACGGGTACGCAATCCCGCAGGCATTCACCCCCGACCCGGAACTGCTGGAGCAGGTGGACGCGGTCATCCAAGGATGCCCGGACGGGATTTCGGTTGTATTCTGCGACCTTGTGAGCGGCCAGCGGTGGAGCTGGAACGAAACCCGGTTGTATTATATCGCCAGCATCTTCAAGCTCCCCTACTCCCTCTGGCTGTTCGAGCGGGCGGACGCGGGGGAAATCGACCTGGACAGAACCATCCCCTTCACCGCCGAAAACCACCGCGGGGACGCCGGTATCATCCAGTATACCGAATACGGGACATTGTACAGCATCCACGAGCTGATCGCCGACGCGCTGATCTACTCGGACAACACCGCCCTCGAGATGCTCAAAAGCGAGTATCCCCCCTCTGATTTTGACGAGTGGATCAATTCGGAGCGGTTTGGGCTGACCCGTGAGATGTCCGACTCGACCGACACGATGACCAATGCCGCCGACTGCTGCACCTTTGCCGAGATGGCGTTTGCCTATATGGAGAGCGGCGCCGAACACGCAGACGAGTTCGCCGCCAGCTACTGCGCAGCCGACGACCGGCTGATCGACAGCCCGCTGGTCACCGGCCAGAAATATGGCTGGTGGGACGAGTCGCTGCATACCGTGTCGGTCATCTATGCCGACCGGCCGTTTGCCATCGCGATCTGCACCAGCTGGGGCGGGCGGACAGAAGAAAACGAAGCGGATATCCAGGCGGTGTTTGAAGCCGTCTGCGCGCTGTTCACCGATCCGCAATAACAGATGATACCGTCAGGCCGGAAACGGTCTGGCGGTTTTTTTGTCCAGTTGTTTATTTATCCGCCGGGCTGCCCATACTCCCTTCACAGTCTAGCATACAGAAAGGTTGATTCCATTGGAAAAACATATGCCCACCACCGAACGCTACGCCGAAATGGTGAAAAACACGTCGGGGCATTCNNCATTCCCCATCCTGGAAAAATATTCCCCTCGCCTTCCTGATCGGCGGGGGTATCTGCACGATTGGGGAAGGATTGCTGCACCTTTATCAGTTTACCGGGCTGACGGCAGACTGGGCGGGAGCGATGGTATCGGTCACGCTGATTGCGGCAAGCGGGCTGCTGACCGGGCTGGGGGTCTATGACAAAATCGCCAAGGTTGCGGGGGCCGGGACGCTGGTCCCGATCA
>DCTE01000175.1:3072-3466 GCA_002329405.1 Ruminococcaceae bacterium UBA1448
AAGCGAAGGGCTGGTGCTGGGGACCTCGGCAAAAATGTTCCTGATCGCCGGGCCGGTCATCGTCTATGGCCTTGCGGCGTCGGCGGTCTATGGGGCCATTCTCTGCCTGATGGGACAGGCAGGGATGTGAAAGGACGGGATAACATGGTACAGCTGCTCGGGCGGTCGACCTATCGTTTCCCTCAGCCGCCGGTTATCCTGACGTCGGCAGCGGTCGGCGGCAAGATGGAAAAGGACGGGCCGCTGGGGAAATGGTTCGACTATATTGACGAAGACGCGCGGTTTGGGGAAGACAGCTGGGAAAAGGCTGAAAACCGGATGCAGCAGCTCGCCCTGAAAACCGCGCTGCAAAAGGCCGGGCTCCGCAAGACAGACCTGAATCTGCTGTTTGCGG
>DCTE01000217.1 GCA_002329405.1 Ruminococcaceae bacterium UBA1448
CCAGCTGCTGTCTTTTTTTGAGGCAAACGACGGATATGTTGTGGATGTCAAAATCCAGTCGGTTTTAAATGGTATGGGGTTTGCCGGACGTGATCTGGACACCCGGATTTCCACCCTGTCGGGCGGTGAGAAAACCCGGCTGGCACTGGCGAAGCTGCTGCTGAGCGAGCCGGAACTGCTGATTTTGGACGAACCGACCAACCATCTGGATTTCAAGACGCTGCGCTGGCTGGAAGGCCACCTGGAAGAATACCGCGGCGCGGTCATCGTCGTATCCCATGACCGTTATTTCCTTGACCAGACGGTAAAGGAGATCTGGGAGGTCGAGTTTGGCTCGATGCGGGTCTTCCCCGGCAACTATTCAAAATACAAGCAGCTCAAAGCTGAACTGATGGCCCGCTGGGAAAAGGAATACGAGGCCCAGCAGGAAGAGATCGCCGACCTGGAGGACTATGTCGCGCGCAACCTGGTTCGTGCGACCACCTCCAAAAGCGCGAAGTCCCGCGTCAAAAAGCTGGAGCGGATGGAACGGATTGAAAAGCCCAAAGAGTACAACCGGGAAATGTATCTGCATTTTTCCTACGACCGCGACCCGGTCAAGGATGTCCTGATCGCAAAAGAACTGTCGCTGACCGTCGGTGAAGCGGACAAGCGCAAGCATCTGTTCGACCACCTCTCCTTCCAGATCGAACGCGGGGACAAAGTCGCGGTCATCGGTGAAAACGGTATCGGCAAATCTTCGCTGCTCAAAGCACTGCTGGGACGGCTGTCGTTTGACAGCGGGCGGTACCGCTGGGGCGACGAAACAAAAATCGCCTATTTTGACCAGGAAAACCGTCAGCTGAACCCCGACAATACCGTCCTGGAAGAGCTGTGGAGCCGTTACCCCGGCAAGACGGAGACAGAAATCCGCAATGAATTGGGGCGGGTGCTGCTCTCAGGCGAGGACGTCTATAAAAAGGTCAGCGTCCTTTCAGGCGGCGAACGGGCCAAGCTGGCCTTTGCGGTGCTGATGGCCGAGCGTGGAAACTTCCTGATGCTGGACGAACCGACCAACCACCNNCTCGACGAACCGACCAACCACCTTGACCTGCGCAGCAAGGAAATACTGGAAGACGCGCTGGCGGAATTCCCCGGGACGATGCTTTTCGTCTCCCACGACCGTTATCTGCTCCGCCGGGTCCCTGACAAGATCATCGAAATCTTCTCCGACCATGTCGAAGTCTTCCCCGGCAACTACGACTACTATATTGAAAAGATGCTGGCCAAAGAGCGTGCGGAAGCCCTTGCCGCCGCACAGGCTGCTCCCCCGCCCGCAGCCGCGCCGAAAGCAGGTGCCGTCAGCTACAACCGCGGCAAGGAACAGCGGGCTGCTTCGGCGCGCATCCGCGCCCGGATCAAGGCACTGGAAACACGGACCGAAGAGATCGACGGGGAAATCGCACAGATTGAAGCGAGGATGTCGGGCGAGGGACTGGGCTATGAAGAATTGCAGCAGCTGTGCCAACAGCTGGAAGCCCTGCACACCGAACAGGACGCCGCCATGGAAGAATGGCTGGAACTGTCGGAAAGCTGACTATTCCCCATATCGCAGAAAGGAACCATCATGGAAAACATAACTGAACAGAAAGTGCTGCTGCACTGCTGCTGTGCCCCCTGCTCGCTGTCCTGCATCGACCCGCTGCGGGAGGAAGGGATTGAGCCGGTCGCGTTCTGGTACAACCCCAATATCCACCCCTGGAAGGAATACCAGGCGAGAAGGGACTGCCTGTTGACCTATGCGCCGACCATCGGGATTGAAGTGCTGGTAAAGGAGGATTACGGCCTCCGGGAATTTGTGCAGCATGTCGCGGACGACATCGACGGCAGATGCACCTGGTGCTATGAGCACCGGCTGGAAGAGACCGCCAGGTTTGCCGCCGAAAACGGATTCGAAGCCTTTACGACGACGCTGCTGGCCAGCGTCTACCAGCGGCATGAGCTGATCGCGGCGGCGGCCGGACGGTTTGCAAAACAGTACGGGGTACAGTTCCTCTACCGCGATTTCCGCCCCAACTTCCGCGCCGGCAACCAGCGGGCACGGGAACTCGGTTTTTATATGCAGAAATACTGCGGCTGTGTCTTTTCTGAACAGGACCGCTATCAGAAACAGATCGACCGGGACAAACTGAAATTTGCCCCCGCGGTCTCCGAATAAAATACAAAAACGCCATGACGGGAACCGCCACGGCGTTTTTTACTGTCTGAACAGATTTAAGATTTATTCGTTGATGTTGACCGTTTCTTCAGGTGTCCCGTCACAGTCCTCGTCCAGCATCACCATATAGGTTTTGCTTTCATCAATATACATCCGCACTGCCGGTGCCCCGCCTTCGGTCATCACAACCGAATAACAGCTGATATCGGTANNGTAACCTCTGCCATCCCTTCAAAGGTGAAGGAACGCTGTTCACTGCCGCCGTACCGGCTGATGCAGAAGTCGACCAGCGAACCGGACATCAGCTCATTGACAGTCGTATATTCTTCACTGGTTACGGTAAACGAGGTGGATTCTCCCGCTTCGTCGGTGCTGGAGATGGTCACATTCCCCTCCTCATCGGTCGCGACCTGATAGGAACTGACCTGTGTCAGCATCCCGCTGTCATCCCATTTCCAGACGCCCTGGGTATAGTCGGCGGCATTTCCTCGCTCATAGGTACTGACCCGTTCAGTTTCCGGGTTGGGGGTTGGTGCGGACAGCTCCTCAAATCCCGGATAGGCGACAAAATTCCCTTCCGCCGGGTCGCACAGCCACAGATAATAATAGCTGTTGACCGTACCGGACGTTGTCGCAAGGAGAATATCCTCATAACCGTCAAAGTTCATATCCTTTGCCAGCAGCGTCGTCTCGTCAATCGCAACGTTTTCGTTTCCGTCATGGAACAGCGTCTGCTGCACCTCTCCGCCGTAACCGATATACACCGCGTTCCCGTCGGCATAGACATACTGTCCAGTCTTGAGGGTCAGGACAAAATCCGCGGTCCCCTCCGCCATCACTTCGCTGGCATAGCTGCTGGCCTCGGCCAGGTTCTGCTGTTCTTCGGGGGTCAGCCCGGCGATTTCGGTGATATTTTCCCAGCATTCATCCTCGGCAGCAGGTTTCAGCGTCCCATCTGCATAGCTGGAATACAATATCCCACTCGCTGCATTTACCGCAAGAGACGGGTCATAGGATGCGCCGCCGTCTTTGGTGGTCAGCCGGATCAGATAAAACTGCTGGTTGTCAATCTGGGTGGGTTCTTCCCCATCCAGTGCAAGCAGGAACTGATCGGGAGCTGCCGCATTGACAAAATCCTCCGCTTTTTTGAGGGCGTCCTGTGCCGTCATCTCACCGGCGGAAGATTGCAGCTGTCNNCATCCGCATCGGTTTCCCCCGCGGTGCTGCATCCGGCCAGCAAAACTGCCGCCGCGATACAAGCCGGGACGAGCTGTTTCCATCTATTGGGTATCGAAATCATATCCTTCACATCCAGTCTTATGAGTATGTGCCCATACGGCAATTTTATTTTACCACAAATTCAGATAAATTGATAGGGGGTATTTTTAAACATCCTGCATATTTCTGTCGGTGTTCCTTCAATTCCGCAAAATATGAAAAGCGATTGAAAAACTCCAGACAGCGCGGTATACTGTATTTGACAAAATTTATCAAATCTTTGAGAGGCAGGATGAATATGAAAATTGTAACCTTTAATATCCGCTGTGATATCCAACCGATGGACGACAAAACCTTCCGCGAACTGATCGCCAAACTCCCCGCCGGTGCAATGGAAAAAGCAGGCCCACAGGCAAAACTGCGTTTCCCCAAGGGGGACGGCATCAACAGCTGGGAATTCCGCAGGGAGCTGGTACTGGAAAAAATCCAGCAGCAGGGCCCCGAAATCATTGGTTTTCAGGAACTCCTGCCCCATCAGGCGTCCTGGCTGCGGGAGCGTCTGCCGGAGTACACCTTTGTCGGGCACGGACGCAATGCCGACTACGGCGGGGAACGCCCGATGATCGCGGTACGCAGTGACCTTGAACTGCTCTCCTACCGTGCATTCTGGCTTTCGCCGACACCCGACGTCCCCGGCTCCCGTTTCGAAATCCAAAGCCAGTGCCCCCGGACCTGTGTTGTCGCGGAAGTTTACTTCCCCGCCCAGAAGCTGGCCGCCCGCATCTATGACACCCATCTCGACCACCTCTGCGCTGAGGCAAGGGAAGCCGGCCTGCGGCAGCTGCTGGAGGTCATCCGCCAGGACAATGAAAGGCATCCGCTGCCGTTGCTGCTGATGGGAGACTTTAACGCCGCCCCTGGCGACCCGGAACTGAAACCGCTGTTCGGTAAAGAAGGAACTGCACTCGGGCTCAAGGATATGACCGCCGATACCGGGATCACCTTCCACGGCTACGGCAACAAGGAAGACGAAATCAAGATCGACTATCTTTTTGCCACCGAACCGTTCATCGGGGCGCATACCGGGACCCGTTTGTGGAATGATGAGGTAAACGGCCGGTACCTTTCCGACCATTATCCGGTCGAAACAGAGTACGTTTTCTGAGCTGTTTGGGCCGGAAAATGAAAAATCCTGTCCAATCCCTTGCAAAACTGTCGGGGATAGGGTATAATATATCCATTATATACGCGGGCAAATCGGTCGTCCGGCAAGCTGGGCGGAGCTGTGGCTGCCTTCGGTGAAAAGAAAGAGGGATTTTAGTATGTACGCAGATTTACTCGATTCGATCGGCCTGATCGGCAAAACCGACCCGGAAGTTGCTTCGGCTATGCAGCAGGAACTTTCCAGGCAGCGCCGCAATATTGAACTGATCGCCAGTGAAAATATTGTTTCGCCCGCTGTCATGGCTGCAATGGGCAGCATCCTGACCAACAAATACGCGGAAGGTTACCCCGGCAAAAGATATTACGGCGGCTGCGAATGCGTCGACATCGTCGAAGAGATCGCCAGAAAACGTGCCTGCCAGCTGTTCGGTGCCGAACACGCCAACGTTCAGCCCCATTCCGGCGCACAGGCCAACATTGCCGTTTATTTCGCTCTGCTGAAACCGGGCGACACCATCCTCGGCATGAACCTGGACGAAGGCGGACATCTGACCCACGGCTCCAAGGTCAACATCTCCGGCAAATATTTTAACGTCATCCCCTATGGAGTCGACGCGGAAACCGGCCGTATCGACTACACAAAACTGATGCAGCTGGCAATGGAGCATAAGCCCAAGCTGATCGTTGCCGGCGCATCCGCTTATCCGCGGACGATTGACTTTGCCAAATTCAGAGAAGTTGCCGATGCCTGCGGTGCTTACCTGATGGTAGATATGGCGCATATTGCAGGCCTGGTCGCTGCCGGACTGCATCCCAATCCTGTCCCCTATGCGGACGTTGTCACCACCACTACCCACAAGACCCTTCGCGGCCCCCGGGGCGGTATGATCCTCTGCAAGGAGGAGTTTGCCAAAGCCATTGACAAGGCCATTTTCCCCGGCACCC
>DCTE01000029.1 GCA_002329405.1 Ruminococcaceae bacterium UBA1448
TTTGGCGCGCCACACAGGACTCGAACCTGTGACCTTTTGATTCGTAGTCAAACACTCTATCCAGCTGAGCTAGTGGCGCATATTTTATTTTTACTGTCATTTGTTGTTGTCTCACCTGACAGCTTTTATATTTTAGCACAGGGCAAAAGATTTGTCAAGAAGTTTTTTTCAAAAATTCATATTTTTCTCATCAATGGTTCTCTCTGCCACTTGCCAAAATGCGGCGAATCAAGTATAATAAACAGGAAAGCAAACCATACAGGTCGGAAACGGCCAGACTAGGAAGCAAAAATCCGCTTCGGAAATGGGGTTAGCATTTTGGAACAGGATAAGAAAAACAGCTCTACTGGTGAGTGGGAGTTTCATATTGATATAGACAGCATCCGTGCACAATCGCAGGAGGATTCCGCCGACAGCCTGATTGCTCAGCTGGATCAGATGGCGCAGCAGGATGGTGCAGCAGATGCTGCAACGGAACCAGGCAGCCCGGATGAACCGGCCGGTGAAACACGGGTTTTGCCGGCGGCGGAACAGAAACAGACTTCTGCGGCAGACGATGTGACATCGGAACAAACCATTGTGATTCCGACTGCTTCACAAGCTCCCCGCCGGAACAGCCCTTCTGCATCGGGCAGACAGGTCAGCACCCGTGCGGCGTCGTCGGCAGGGAAGACATCATCCGGCCGCGTGAATTCCGGGGCAAGACAGCAGACGGGAGCATCGTCGGCCGGTAAATCCGCCGCCGGGGCTGCACCAACATCCAAAACGGCACTGACGCCGGCTCAGCAGCGGCGGATGCAGCGGGCACAGCGCAAGCGGGAAAAACGGCTTGCACGGGTGGAACGCAGCCGCCAGCGTCCGAAATTCCGTCTCGCGCCGGTACTGGCATCTTTACTGGCGATCACCAATGTGGTGACGCTGGGCGGATACGGGCTGAGCTATATTCAGACCCAGCTGACAGTGCAGGAGGCAGAAAAGACTGCTCAGCAGTCGAAGGATGAGGCCGCGTCACTGCGCAGTGAACTGGAGGAGATGGAGCAAAACACCATTCCGGTCGATACTTTTACAAATCTTGTTGCGGAATACAATATGTCCGCTGAGTTTATACAGGAATTTTTTGACGACCGGATTGTTTATAAGGATACATCGGTGCACTATGCGCCTATTGATCAGAGCCTGCCGATGAACAGTTATGACTGGCAGTATCTTTCCTGGGAGGATGGGCGGCCGTCCTATACCCCGGATGGAGAACGGCATGCGACGATTGGTGTTGACGTTTCTTATCATCAGGGAGAGATTGACTGGGCGGCGGTTGCGGCGGACGGGATTCAGTTTGCGATGATCCGCTGCGGATACCGGGGCTATGGCAACGGTGACCTGGTGACCGACAGCTGCTATCCAGGGAACATCCAGCGGGCGTTGGACAACGGGCTGGATGTCGGTGTCTATTTCTTCTCGCAGGCGATTACCGAAGAAGAGGCCGTCGAGGAAGCGGAGTATGTTATTGGGTTGCTGGAAGGGTATACGGTTGAGATGCCGGTTGTATTTGACATGGAGATTTTGCAGGATGATGCGCGTGCAAACGATTTGACATCTGCTCAGCGTGCGCAGGTGTCCAAAGCCTTCTGTGATACCATCCGTGCAGCCGGATACACCCCGATGATCTATGGGAATACTGCCTATTACATGTCGAAGGTAGATTTTGCATCACTGGCTGGGGAGTATGGCATCTGGCTGGCGCAGTATTATGATGAGCCGTTTTTCCCGTATCAGTTTCATATGTGGCAGTATACAAATGAGGGGACGGTTGACGGAATTGCCGGTACGGTGGACATCAACCTGTATTTTGGCGAATAACATAGAAATTTAAGGGATAAGCAGACACTGTCTTTGATGGGCAGTGTCTGTTTTTTTGTCTGAAATTGAAAAATTGCACGGTTTTTCTTTCAAATTCAGAAAAAGTTGACCAATTATTGACAAACTGGTAAACTTCTGATATCCTGATATTCGGAATGTGCTGTTCGTTGCCAAACACATTCCCTGCCCTGACGGACAGTTTTCTCGCAGAGTTCTGTGTCTCTGCGGCTGGCAGAAAATTTCCGTAAACCCCGGGGCGCTGTACCTGACTTTGAAGTATAGAAAGGAAAGAAGGAATCCCAAAAAGTTTTCATTCATCAGTCATTTCCGGCCTCTATTTCTATAGTAGAAAGGAGAGAACTCATGAAGCAGAAGAAAGAAAACAATTTCCCGGAGNNGATGGCGCGGTATTTAAAAGGAAATATCCGTTATTTTGCGGCAGCAATTCTATGTTCGGTGCTGAGCACCGTCTGCAATTCGCTGACGCCGCAGATCATCAGTGTTACCATTGACTCAATTCTCGGCAATTCAGATTATACGCTGCCGGAAGTTCTGGCCCGATTTACGTCGCTGGACGCACTGCGGGCAGATGTTGGGAAGACGCTGCTGATTGCAGCTGTCGCGATCATCGTGATTGCGGCGATTGGCGGTATCGGCAGTTTTGGCACCCGGACAGCGACCGCGATGGGGAGCGAAGGGTTTGTCAAAGGGCTGCGGGATGCGCTGTTTTCCCATATCCAGCGGCTGCCGTTTGCCTGGCATGTCCGGCATCAGACGGGTGAGATTATTCAGCGCTGTACATCTGACGTCGAGGTTATCCGCAACTTTTTCACCAACCAGATGCTGGAGGTTATCCGCATCAGTTTTATGGTGATTTATTATCTGATCATCATGTTTTCGATGAACTGGAAGATCGCGGTCATTTCTGCCGTCTTCATTCCGATTGTATTGATCTATTCGCTGGTATTTTATTCCAAGATCAGCACCCGTTTCCGCACTGCCGACGAAGCTGAAGGTATCCTTTCGACAGCGGTGCAGGAGAATCTGACTGGTGTCCGGGTTGTGCGGGCTTTTGGGCGGGAACGGTTTGAAGTTGACCGGTTCAATCAGAAAAACCAGCGTTTTTCCACACTGTGGGTCGAGCTGGGCAAACTGATGAGCGTTTACTGGGCGCTGGGCGATCTGATCACCGGTTTGCAGATTATGTCGGTCATTGCAGCAGGTGCTGCTTTTGCCGCGACCGGGAAGATCTCACTTGGGACGCTGCTGGCATTTATCAGTTACAACTCGTCACTGACCTGGCCGATCAGAAGCCTCGGGCGAATCCTGTCTGAGATGAGCAAATCGGGCGTATCCATTGACCGTGTCGCTTATATCCTGCGGTCACAGGAAGAAAAGGTGATTGAAGGGGCAAAAACTCCGCCGATGGACCGTGATATTACATTTGAGGATGTCACCTTCTCATATGAGGGCGTGAAACCGGTTGTATCCCACCTCAATTTTACGATTAAGGCGGGACAGACCTTTGCGATTCTGGGCGGCACCGGTTCAGGTAAGAGCACCGTTGCGGCGTTGTTGGACCGGCTGTATGACCTCGGCCCCGATCAGGGCCATATCAGGGTTGGCGGGGTGGACATCCGGGATATCCGTCAGGACTATCTCCGCCGCAATATTGGCCTTGTTTTGCAGGAACCGTTCCTGTTCTCGCGGACGATTGGGGAAAATATTGCGATTACCCGTCCGGGAACCGGTCTGAGCGGTATCCGTCAGGCGACGACGATTGCCTGTGTCGACGAAGCGATTGACACCTTTACCGATGGTTATGATACGATTGTCGGCGAACGCGGTGTTACTCTGTCGGGCGGGCAGAAACAGCGTGTCGCGATTGCGAGGATGTTGATGCAGCAGGCACCGATTATGATTTTTGACGATTCGCTGTCAGCAGTTGACGCCGAAACGGACACCAAGATCCGTGCTGCGCTGAAAGAGCGGATGGGCAGTGCGACTGTCATCCTGATTTCCCACCGGATTACAACATTGATGCAGGCGGACAGGATTTTGGTGTTGAAAGATGGGGAAGTATCGGATATCGGTACCCATCAGGAATTGATCTCCCGTCCGGGCATCTATCGGGATATTTATGATATCCAGATGGCGGCTGCCGACCGGGAACTGCTGGAAGACAGCGAAGATGGGCTGGACGTGGAAGGAGGTGCGTCCGAATGAGAATAGATGACAAGGACTATACCAAAAATTTTGAGTGGAAAACCTGGCTGCGGCTGGGGCGGTTCATAAAACCGTATAAATGGGCATTTGTCGCAGTCTTTACGCTGAATATTTTTGCAGCGCTGATCGACATCTGTCTGCCGCTATTCCAACGGTATNNGCAATCAATACCTTTGTTGTCGGCCAGACGACCGATGGACTGGGGATATTTGCGCTGGCCTATACAGCCGCAATCGTACTTCAGACGATTGGTACAATCATTTTCTGCCGGATCTCGATGAAGAACGAGATGTATATCGGCCGGGATATGAAGCATGACTGTTTTGTCCATCTGCAAACCCTGTCTCTTTCCTATTATAATGTTACGCCGGTCGGCTATATTCTGGCGCGTGTCATGAGCGACACCAACCGAATTGCCGGCATGCTGGCATGGCAGCTGACCGATATGCTCTGGCAGATTGGTTATGTCTGCGGTGTATTTGTCGCAATGCTGTTTTTGAATATTCAGCTGGCGCTGCTGGTTATGATTGTCGTGCCTGTACTGGCGGTTTTGACGGTCTATTTCCAGAAACGGATTTTAATGTGGAACCGTCGTGTCCGCAAGCAGAATTCCAAAATCACGTCCGCTTACAACGAGGGCATCATGGGGGCAAAGACCTCCAAAACGCTGGTTATCGAGCAGCAAAACTGCGAGGAGTTCCAGCAGCTGACTTCAGAAATGCGGATTGCGGGTGTTCGCGCCGCCCGGCTGCGCGGTATTTTCCTGCCGCTGGTGCTGCTGCTTTCCAGCATGGTTACTGCGATTGTCCTCAACCGCGGCGGACATATGGTGCTGGAAGGGGTTATGCTGATTGGCACCCTGTCGGCGTTTACCACTTATGCGGTCGGTATCTTTGAACCGATTCAGAACATTGCTGGCAATATCTCTGAAATGATTTCCGCACAGGCCAATATTGAGCGGGTCATGGACCTGCTGGACGAAAAGCCGATGATCACCGATNNACCGATACCCCGGAAGTAGTTGAGAAGTACGGCACCGCTTTTGAACCGAAAAAAGAAAACTGGGAACCGATTCGCGGAGAGATCGAGTTTAAGGATGTCAGCTTCCATTACCCGGATGGCGGGGAAGACATCCTTAGCCACTTTAATCTGCACATTCCGGCCGGTACGACCATCGCGATTGTTGGTGAGACCGGAGCGGGCAAG
>DCTE01000149.1 GCA_002329405.1 Ruminococcaceae bacterium UBA1448
CAGCATCAGCATTTTGGTTTTAGGAGTGATCGCCGCCTCCAACTCCTCCGCAGTCAGTCGGAAATTGTTCTCCTCTTTTAACGGAATCGGCACCGGTACCCCAAAGGTCAGCGAAACAATCGGTGCGTAGGCAACATAACTCGGTTCAGGGATCAGTACCTCATCCCCCTCTTCAATGAAGGCACGGACCGCAAGGTCAATGCCCTCACTTCAGANNTCATGTTCGGGATGATATTCAAGTGAAAAACGCTCCCGCATATAGTCCGAAATCGCCTTTCTCAGCTCCATCAGGCCGGAATTGGCGGTATAGCGGGTATTGCCGCGCTGGAGATTGTCGATCGCCGCCCGGCGGATGGCATACGGGGTCTTGAAATCCGGTTCGCCGACGCCGAGGGAAACGACCCCTTCCATCTCATTTGCAATATCAAAAAAACGGCGGATACCCGAAGGCTTCATCTCCGCGGTCCGTTTACAGATCAGCTTTTCCAAATCCATCAAAGTGAAATGTTTCTCCTTTCATCAATTCCTGTCTTGCCCATGATAACCCCGTTTTCCTTATACCGGGAGAGCAGGAAATGGGTCGCGGTCGAAAGGACGCCATCCAGTACCGCCAGCCGCTGGGAGACAAACAGCGCGATATCCTTAAAGGAATGGCCGACCACCCGCAGATGCAGGTCATATCCGCCGCTCATCAGATAAACACTTTCTACCTCATCATAATCGGCGATCCGACGGGCAATTTCCTCAAAGCCATAGTTTCGCTGGGGGCTGACCCGTACTTCGATAATCGCTTCAACCGGAGCATCTTCGATCTTGTCATAGTCAAGCAGCGGCTTATAGCCACGGATGACGCCTGCCTTTTCATAGGTTTCAATCTGTTTCTGGACGGCTTCTTCGCTTTCACCCATCATCACAGCAATTTTCCGGGCTTCCAGCCGGGCATTGCCAGAGAGAATCTGCAACAGTTTATCCATTCAAATCTTCCTTTCCGGTTATGGTCGAAAATGATTATATGTGTTTAAGTATAACACATTCCCCGGCAAAAATAAAGAGCATTTTCCCCAAACAGCTGATTTTTCCCGTCCGCTGGCTGGCAGCAGCACTGCAAAAAACAGGCCGGATAGTCCGTTGCCGGAATCTGGCCTGTCGGTGACAAAATACAATCATTCAGCTTTCAGCATAAAAAGTGACCCGTATATTCGTCCCCCTGCCCAGTTCGCTTTCCAGTTTGATATCAGCATGGTGCTGTGCGACGATATGCTTGACGATCGACAATCCCAGTCCGGTGCCGCCAGTTTCCTTTGACCGGCTCTTGTCGACCCGGTAAAACCGTTCAAATACCCGTTCCTGGTCGGCAGGTGAAATCCCGATGCCGGTGTCCTGCACCGACAGAATCGCCCGGCCTTTGAGCGGAACGACCGATACCCGGACGGAACCGCCTTTATAGTTATACCGGACTGCGTTGTCACACAGATTGGTGATCAGCTCTTCGATCATCCCACGATTGCCGCAGACGGTCGCATCCGAACCGGTCAGCGTCAGCGTCACCTCCCGGGCGGCAGCATTGACCTGCATCGAATCAACCACTTTCCGGGCAACAGCGTAGAGGTTGACCTGCTCAAACAGCACCTCCTGCACCGGGCTGTCCAGCTTGGACAGCTGGATAATATCGTTGATCAGCGTAATCAGACGGGTTGCGCTGTCCCGAATCTGCCGCGCATAATAGGGCACCTCATCCGGCTGGATAATCCCGTTTTCCATCAGCTCGGCATATCCTGAAATCGAAGTCAGCGGCGTTTTCAGCTCATGGGATACGTTGGCGGTAAAGTCCTGCCGCAGCTGCGACGTCTTGATCAGCTCCTGGTGCTGACTGCGGATGGTCGAGATAAACGGCACCAGCTCAGGATAAGGCGAGGTATAACCCGGCTTTTCAATATTCTCACCCATATTGACAATCGGGTGGACCAGGCGGTTGGTCAGGTGATGCGCCAGCATCATGGATAAAAAGAGCAGTACCAGCATCAGAGCTACAACTATCGGAATCGCACCAACCAAAAACTGCCACAGACTCAGCGCATCACGGGATACACGCAGCAGGTTTCCGTCCCGCAGCTGTACAGCATAATAATAGGTATTGCGGCTGAGGGTATCGGAATGACGGACCGAGGAACCTTCCCCATTTGCCAGCGCCTGCTGTACCTCTTCCCTCGCAAGGTGATTCTCCATCCCGCCGGCGTCAACGTCCGAATCGAACAGCACACGCCCGTCTTTTTCAATCAGCGTCACCCGTACGTCTCCCGCTGAAACACCAGCAGACGTGACATTTTCAATTCCGTCCGCAGCGTTATATACCCCTGCCAGCAGCTGACAGGTAGTGGACAGATCCTGCAACACCTGATCGCGAAAACTGCCGTAAAATACCATCGACAGCGTCACCAGTGCCATACTGATCGCTACCGCAGCAAGCACCAGCATATACTGGTTGATCTTCCTTTTCATCTCATCCGTCCTTCTTTAACGCACACCGACCGTGTGTCATATCTCTCAGCCTTCCGGGTGCGCCATCTCCTCGTCTGCCGCAGCAGCGGGTGCTTCGGCTATATATCCGACACCACGCATGGTGCGGATCATTGAAGCAGAATCCCCCAACTTTTTCCGCAGTGATTTGATGTGCATATCCAGCGTACGTGATTCACTTTCATACCCGTCCCATACCCGCTCCATGATCAGATCACGGGAAAGGACGATTCCTTTGTTTAACATCAACAGATGCAGCAATTCATATTCCTTGAGGGTCAGTTCAACCGGCCGGTCGTCAACATATGCCATCCGTTTTTCACCATCAAGAAAGACGTTGCCCAGTGTCAGAAACTTGGTCTCCCCTTCATTGCTCCGGCGGAGCAATGCCTTTACACGGGCAATCATCTCCATTACCCCAAATGGCTTGGAAATATAATCATCAGCACCCGAATCAAAGCCGCGCACCTTGTCAATCTCTTCACCCTTTGCAGTGACCAGAATCACCGGCAGCCGGCGGGTATCCGCCCGGCGACGCAGATTTTGCAGAATGGAAATCCCATCTTCATCCGGCAGCATGATATCCAGCATCACCAGGCTGGGCAGCCTGTCGGCCATCGCTGTATAAAAGTCCCGTGCAGTTTCAAACCCCTGTACACGGTAGCCGCTGTTTTTCAGGGCCAGCATTTCGATCTCACGAATGTTGCGATCATCTTCGACTATATAAATCGTTTGCATATCTATATCCTTTCAACCAGAACAGACTCATTTATCATAAAAAAGGCGGAGCTCTGCGCTCCGCCCATATACTGCCTCCGGCATAACGAATCCATCATGCCTCTGACTTTTGCGCCATTTTCAGTATATCACAGCCCAGGCGCTCAGGCAAGATGATAAGCGGCAGCAAACTTTTCTTTCTGCCGGTCAAACGTTTCATCCTGATGCTTGATACCCTGCAGGTACTCATGGGTATCATATTCACCCTTATGAACCTGAATCTGACAGACCGCCAGGTTGGAGCAATGGTCGGCAATCCGTTCATAACAGGTCGAGATATCCGACAGGACAAACCCCATTTCAATCGTACATTCGCCGCTTTTCAACCGCTCAATATGATTCTGCTTGATCTTTGCGTTCAGATCGTCAATCACCTGTTCCAGTGGTTCAACTGTCCGCGCAAGTTCAAGATCTTCTCTTTCAAACACTTCGCTCGTTCGGGAGACTATATCGCGCAACGCATCCGAAAAGACCAGCATCTCTTTCCGTGCAGACTCGGAAAAAGCCATTCCTTTTTCCGACATCTCTCTGGCTGAACGGGCCAGCTCAACCGAATGATCGCTCATCCGTTCAATATCCCCGATTGAGTGCAGCAAAATCGAAATCTTTCTGGAATCCTCCTGAGACAGCTCGTATTTGGAGAGCTTGACCAGATAGGTCCCCAGCTTATCCTCGTAATGGTCCACCTTCTGTTCAAGCGCTTCTATCTCCTGTTCGGCGGATTCGTCATAGCGGCCGACAATCAGGTCGAATGCGCCGAGCAGACCGGTCTTGCAGATTTCACACATCCGGTTGGTCACCTGCATCGCCTGTTCCAGTGCATAAGCAGGTGTGCTCAGGAAACGGTCGTCCAGAGCCTGGAATTCACTGACCGTTTCGATCTGTTCGTCATCCCGGATGGTCAGCATCGCCAGTTTGACCAGCAGACGGTTAAAGGGAAGCAGCACAACTGTCGCCGTTACGTTAAACAGCGAATGAATCACTGCGATACCGGCTGCTGATGCCGCACTGCTCATAAATTCAAAATGAACAAATTGATTGATGGAATAAAAGCCCACCATAAACAACGCTGTACCAATCACATTAAAGTAAAGATGAATCAACGCCGCACGCCGCGCATTTTTGTTCGCACCAGCTGAAGAAATCAGCGCAGTGACACAGGTACCAATATTCTGGCCCATGATAATGGGAATGGCGGTCGCATAGGAAATCGCATCCGTCACACATAGAGCCTGCAAAATACCGACCGAAGCAGAAGACGACTGGATAACACCGGTCAGAACCGCACCGGCCAAAAGCCCAAGAATCGGGTTGGAGAACATCGTCAGGATACCGGTAAACTCCGGCACATCCGCAAGTGGCTTGACCGCGGCACTCATCGTCTCCATACCAGTCATCAGCACCGCAAACCCCAGGAACACCTGTCCCAGATCCCGCCGCCGTTCACTTTTGCAGAACATCAGGTAGAAAATACCGATGGCCGCCAGTACCGGCGAAAAAGAAGAGGGTTTGCACAGCTGAAGCAGAAAATTATCACTTGAAATCGACGTCAGTGACAGCAGCCAGGAGGTAACCGTCGTCCCGATGTTGGCGCCCATAATAACGCCGACCGTCTGAGACAGTTTCATAATCCCAGAGTTGACAAACCCGACTACCATGACTGTCGTCGCCGATGATGACTGGATGATACCGGTCACCGCCGCCCCCAGCAGTACACCTATGAATGGATTGCTGGTCAGTTTTTCCAGAATCCGTTCCAGCTTACCGCCGGACGCCTTGGTCAGTCCTTCGCCCATTACATTCATTCCATACAGGAAAAGGGCAAGGCCGCCCACCAGCGT
>DCTE01000218.1:0-3781 GCA_002329405.1 Ruminococcaceae bacterium UBA1448
AAAGCCTCGCCTTCGCCGCAGATTTTTGCAAGTTCGCGGGTGGGCTTAAAGTCGGTGCTGGTATAATATTCAGTAATGGAACCGATCGCAACGCCGCTGAGAATACCCAGGACAGAGGAGAACCAGGGGGAAACCCAGCCCCATTTGAAATCTGCATACAGCGGCACATTGCCGAAAACAAACTTTGCAGCAAAGAAGCCAAGAAGAATCGTAATCCCGGCGCTGATCCAGGTCGCAAGATTCAATTCCCGGGATGGATTATCTGACATTTTCCGAAGCGCGGCATAGCCGAGGCCGAGCAGGCAGCCGACCAGGCCAATGCCAGCCAGCAGGATCGGGAAGGTATAGGTGGCAACCAAAGTGGCATGGGTCACACCTTCCGCCGCAGAATAGACGGAAACGCCGATGAGGATAGAAGCGGCCATCGTCGCAACGAAACTTTCCAGAAGGTCGGAGCAGTTGCCCGCAATGTCGTTGACGTTGTCGCCGATGAAGTCCGCGATAACGTTCGGCACGCGGCTGTCGTCTTCCGGCATATCATGCCGGATCTTGGCCAGGATGTCAGAGGAAATATCTGCAGCCTTGGTATAGTTTCCGCCGGCGACGCGGTTGAACATTGCAACCAGCGAGCAGCCAAGGGAGTACGTCGTGATCCGCATCAGCACCGGGCTGCTCTCCAGCCCCGTCCAATACACAAACTTATCCTCGATCCGGTCGCCCAGCAGAAGCATGATAATTACCATGCCCAGCATACCGAAGGCCTGAACCGCAAGNNGACCGGAGATAGAGCCGCCGCACAAGGCAACCTGCACCGTCTTGCCGACGCTCTTGGTAGTACGCGCAACATTGGTTGTGCGCACATTGGCGTAGGTAGCGCTCTTCATACCGAGAATACAGACAATCGAGCTCATCAAAGAGCCAAGAAGGAAAGTAATGCCGGTGCCGGGCTCGACAAAAGCGCTGAAAATAACGGCGACAATAAGGCAGACAATTACAACGGTTTTAAATTCCGTTTTCAGGAACGTAACCGCACCGCTGCGGATTGTCGCAGCCATTTCGATCATGTCGGGCGTGCCTTCATCCNNAATCCGATGGTAATTCAGGAAGATATAGGCGATCGCCAGCACAATCACGCCGAGGACAATGAAAAATGCTGTCATGGTTTTTGCCCACTCCTTTTAAAAGTGTAATTTATATTCGGTTAAGAATATACACTGCATACAGGGAGCTACGGTAAAAGGCTCTGAAAACCCCCATATTTTATATTATAATAATTGAAAAAACAGGAATGTCAAGAAATCAAAGCCTGCTTTAGCATAACCTTAGCACTCTATTTTCACCGTCTGAAAATACAATAAAAAGCCGGGAAACTGCATATTGCGCAGTCTCCCGGCCTCTTATTGTACCGGACTGTTTTTCTTACTCTGTACGCAGTGCGACAACCGGGTCTTTCCGCGACGCAATCTTTGCCGGGATCAGCCCTGCAATCAATGTCAGGAACATGCTGATCAGCACCAGGATCACCGCAGCTCCCGCCGGAAGCACCGCCGCAATGTTGGAAATCCCGGAAAGCGACTGCACAATACGGCTGATCGGCAGGTTGAGCAGCATCGTTACCCCGATGCCGATAGCGCCGGCTGTCAGCCCTACAATCAGCGTTTCGGCGTTGAATACCCGGGAAACATCGCGCTTCGATGCACCGATGGCACGCAGGATACCGATTTCCTTGGTGCGCTCCAATACGGAAATATAGGTAATAATCCCGATCATAATCGATGAAACCACCAGGGAAATCGCAACAAAAGCGATCAGCACATAGGAAATCACGTTGATAATCGTAGTAATGGAAGACATCAGAAGTGCGATATAGTCTGTATAGGAAATCTGGTCTTCTTCCTCTGCCGATGCATTATATGCGGCGATCTGGTCTGCAATCGCGTCTTTATTCTCAAACGTATCTGTATAAATGCTGATACGGCTCGGAATTTCCAGATCTGCATAGCCAAGCTGTGTCAGCCGCTGCTCATAGCTTGCATCGCTGTACTGCGGCGGCATACACACGTCGTAAATATAGATATACTGCTCATCATCCAGCGCCGTCGAATCCAGCGCAGCGGCAAGCTGCGCGGGTTCCATATTCATGAGCCCCGCCCGAGCCTGAACGCCGTACTGTTCCCGAACCTGTTCTTCAAGCGACTGCCGGATATAACCAAACAGGGTTTCATCGTCCATTGAAGCAATATATTCAGCAATTGCCGACTCCTCCACGNNAGCTGCGATTCGATATAAGCGCGGTCAAGCCCGGCCATGCTCTGTTCCACCGCCGATGCAACATAGGCATCCGACGGATGAGCGGCAAGTTCGCGGTACAGGGACGCTTTCTCGTCCATATCCAGACCTGCAAGGTAGGCAGTGACCGCCTCCTGCTTCTCCGCCAGCGCAATCTCCCCATCCGCGTCCGAACGGAAGGGCAGCGCAGTAATCACGTCGGTCTGTGTATCGGCAAGCTGCCGGGCTACAATTTCCTGACCCGCAGTCTTTTCAATCATATAGTCCGTCAGCGCTTTTGTGTAGCCGATCGCGCCGCTGAGCATATTGGATACGGCGTCATCGCTTTCCCGGACAATACCGACAATTTTCAATTCGGTTCCCGTCGATGTACTGTCATAAAGGAATTCCATTCCGGTTTCGCTCTCCGACAAATCCGTATAGGCTGCAGATGCGGCGTCGAAGCTGTAATGCTCCGACGGCAGAATCAGCTTGAAACGCTGTCCAAGCACCTGCTCATAACTCCATGTCTGCATAGTGTCCGTCAGTTCGTCCCCATGCAGAAACGCCGTTACAAGCTCATCCAGTTCCTTTGCGGGCTTCAGCCCAAGCGCATACAAAACCAGATCGGAAATTTCATTTTGACTGTTGACAATCAGCACAACCTCATTATATGCCTGCGGCCAGCTTCCGGAAACCAGTTCATACTGATCGTCAAGCATCGGGCTGATCAGTTCCCNNCCTCCCAGACCTTCATATTCCCGGCCATCATATTCGACTGCATGGTTTCACTGGTAATGCTGTTTCCCATCGCGTGCATCATATCCTGCATAATTGCAGAAATATCGCAATGTACAAGCTCCCCGTTTTCATCCCGGGTATAAACGTCGAAGGGGATATCATAGCTGTACTGGATCACACTGGCATACTCGCGCACCGGACTGCCCTCTGCCTCGAGATAATCACGGAATGCAGAAAGGTTATTCGTATCCGTTTCGATGTTGAGCATGGAATCCATCAAATTATACATGACCGGACTTGCATATACGGCGTCGCGCGCATGATCCCCACCCTGCCCGGTGGACATANNGAAACCATGCTCGACAGGTCTACCGTTTCCGCCTCAATGGTGATCGGGTAGCTTGACAGCGTATCCTTCTGTACCTGATCGATATAGTTCTGGATACCGGTGGAAAGCGACAGGATCAGCGCAATGCCGATAATCCCGATGCTTCCGGCGAAAGCCGTCAGGATCGTACGCGCTTTTTTCGTCAAAAGATTATTGCAAGACAGGGAAAGCGCCGTAAGGAAAGACATGGAAGGTTTCTTTTTCTCCTGTTTTTCGGGGAAAACCGCCGGGGCATCATCCAGGCAGGGGTTGGAATCAGACTGCACCTGCCCGTCGAGCAGGCGGATAATCCGGCTGGAATACTGCTGGGCAAGCTCCGGGTTGTGCGTAACCATGATAACCAAGCGGTCATGGCTGATCTGCTTGAGGATTTCCATAATCTGC
>DCTE01000218.1:3788-19984 GCA_002329405.1 Ruminococcaceae bacterium UBA1448
GCTGCATCTGGCCGCCGGACATCTGGCTGGGCTTTTTATGCAGCTGGGTTTCGAGCCCAACCTTTTTCAGCGCTTCGACCGCACGCGCACGACGCTGAGCGCGCGATACGCCGGAAATCGTCAGTGCAAGTTCCACATTTGCCAGCGCCGACTGATGGGGAATCAGGTTATAGCTTTGGAATACAAAACCAATGGAATGGTTCCGATAGGCATCCCAGTCCGCGTCCTTGAATTTTTTTGTCGAGCGTCCGCGGATAAGCAGGTCCCCCGAGGTGTAGCCGTCCAGACCGCCGATGATATTGAGCATTGTCGATTTACCACAGCCGGATTCGCCCAGGATGACCAGGAATTCCCCTTCCCGGACATCCAGATTGACCCCTTTAAGGATCTGGATCTGGGTTTCTCCTGTACCAAAGGTCTTGGTCACCCCACGCAGCGAAAGAATGACCTTCTTTTCCTCGGTAAAGCCCAGGTTCAAGCCCTTATCATCAATTGCGATAGCAGCGAGCATCGCAAGGTTTTCGCACAGGTCGACGTCGGCATCATCATATAATGTACCATCTTTTTTATTGATGATCTGGATACAGCCGATTACTTCGTATTTATTGACCAGCGGCACACAGACCATGCTCCTGGTCACAAATCCAGTCGTTTCATCAAACCGGCCAGCCCATCGAGGGTCGCTCTGGCAGTCTTTGACCACCGTCGTTTTCCCCTCTTTAACCACCGTACCGGCGATACCTTCACCTTCGGCCAAACTCAAACCGGTCAGGTCCGCACCGCCAATCCAGAAAGAAGGATAAATCCGTTTATCCCCTGCCGAGTTATAAAACCAGATGGTGCCCGCTTCCGCGCCAACCGCCCGGACAACCTGGCTCAGGCTGGTACGAAGAGCCTCTTCCAGAGATTCGGCTTCCTGTAATAGACGGGTTATTTCCCATACCACTTGAGTATAATTGATACGCTCATTTTCCATAATCATGTCACCTCAGATTGATTGAAATTTGCAGGTAATTTTTACCTGCCGCTTTTTTGCCGGATAGAATTTCCGACAGCTTTTACAGAGGGCCAGAACAGGCAATTCCTTTTCAGCTGCACAAAATGAAACAACGCAAACCATCGGTAAAAATGTTTTTGAAATTAAATTTATGCAAAACAGTTTTGACCTCTTTTGGATTTTTGTGTTATAATAAAGAGTACAGAGTTTGACAATTACTGCCTGGTTTTCCAAAAGATTGTCCTGCCTTTGGCCAGCACTTTCTGCCAAAATGGCCGACTACCGGCTGGTTCCGGCTCAGGCTGTGCAGGAAAGATAATTTCCCGCCGCTTATTCTTACAATTATGCAACGCAACCCGTAGGCTCTCTTCCGTCCCCGGTAAAAGTCCAAAATGCTCCACTTCCAGGCGGTAGGAAAACAGTGCAAAATCCAGATCGGAAAGCCAGATCAGTGGATTTTGCGGACATTCTTCCACTATGGTCGCTGCCAGTTCCACGCTCCTGCTTCCCTCCTGCGCCAACAGCAGAATCCGTCTGGGATTTTCACGTCCACTCTTTAAAAACTGCGGGAAACTGGTAAAATGTTCGGTTTGAATGGGAGCAGCGTCCTGCTGATTGAGACGAACCAGAACCGCAAGCAGGTCATTTCGAACTTTTGGATTGGTTGCATATAGAGAAATGACTGACATATACCCCCTCCTTTCCTATTTGCGGGCAAAAGTCACCACAGGTTACTTTGTTAGAATAGCCCAATCCACTTATCTTTTCAATAGCTTTGTCGTAAGCGGTTCATTTTTGGCGTAAGCGGTAATCGCGTTACAAAAAAAGGAGCTTTTTCATGTACAATATTGTTAATATTGCTGTAGTCGACGATCTGTCTTCCGACCGCAACAAACTACAAAATTATCTGACAGAATATGCCGCCAGGTATCGCCTGAACTGGCAGATCAAACTATTTTCCAGTGGGGAAGCGTTACTGAACAGTCTTTCCACAATCAGTTTTGCCATCATCTTCCTTGACATCATCATGAAAGGAATGAACGGAATAGAAACGGCACGGGAAATGCGCAAACGTTGTCCTGAAACACTGCTGGTCTTTATCACCACCGAAGAAGATTACGCGCTTGAAGGATACGAGGTGGAAGCATCCGGTTTTCTTATTAAAAACAATTCTGATCAGAACACACGGCTGGACAAACTGATGCAACGGCTGACATCCAGACTGCGTCCCGACAGTATGTTAGAGTTTTTTGAAAACAATGTTTCCCTTCAGATACCTGTATCCCGTATCCTGTACATCGAAATGCTGAATCATGATATGCTGCTGCATACTCAGGAAGGCAACCATCTGGTACGTATGACCATGAATGACATGAAGGATATGCTCCCGAAAGACGGGCGTTTCTTCGAATGCCATCGTGGTATTATCATCAACCTGGATACCGTCTCAACGCTGGACAACCAGGTAATCGTCATGGAAAACGGAGACACCCTGCCNNCCTGCCGGTCAGCCGCCGCAAAAAAGCCGAATTGGACCAGGCGTACGCTGCACGCAGTATTACGCGGGTTAGGAGAATGATATGATTGAATCATTTGTATATGTTTTATGCACCACTCTGCCCAGCCACGTGATTGCCTTTGTCCAGTACTGGGACTATCCATGGCGGTCAAAAAAACTGGCGATTATCCTGGAGTGTATCAATGTCCTGTTCAAGATGCTGGTCGTCGGTTATGCACTGCACCGGCAATGGAATGTCAAGGCAGTTGAGTTACTGATCTCACTGATAGGAGCCGCCATATATTTTTACATGATACAGACCAACCGGTTCAAGCTGCTGTTTTCCTATATTCTGATCGTCGACTACCTGATGGTCGTCCGGGGCCTGGCTACTTTTGTCTGTTATTATCTGTTTCCGACTGACAGTATTTCCTGGGAGACGAGTCTGATCTGCATCCTGATCTATCTGGTAACGCTGCCCTGGATGCTGGTTTTCTTCCGAAGGATGAACAACCATATCCGACAGATTGATGCAGCTTTTCTATGGCGTACCATCTGGACAATCCCCGCGCTGACCACGATTGTAGTTTTGCTCTTTACCAATACCTTTGATGTCAACAATGCAGGCAAATGGCAGTATCTGATCGCACGTCTGAGCTTGCTGGCATGTACCCTCGCTGTTTGTTTTCTGATGGTACAGGCACTCAACGATATCGAACACAAAGCGGTGCTGGAAGAAAAAGACCGCAATAACCAGAATATTCTGGCACTGCAGCGCACACAGTATGCCAGTCTGCAAAACCATATTGAAGATATCCGTCGTGCCCGTCACGATCTGCGTCAGCACCAGAATATTATTCAGGCCTTTCTCGACTCAAACGATACCGCCCGTCTGCGCGACTACCTTTCAAATCAGCAGACAACTTTGCCAAGTGATTCTCCGCGCAGTTTTTGCCGCAATTATGCTGTCAACCTGCTGCTCAACCATTATGCTGGTCTGTACGCAAAAGAAAAGATTGATTTTGAATTTCAGGTAGAATTGCCAGAAAAACTGAAATCAGGGGAATCGGATGTCTGTGTTATCATCGGCAATCTGCTGGAAAATGCACTGGAAGCCTGTATAGGCCAGCAGGGACCATACATCCGGGCAGTAACCCGTCTCAAAGGAGACAGCGGACTCACCATTCTAGTCGATAACACCGCTCCTGTTCCGCCTGCCACCGACTCTGACGGCAATCTGCTTTCTGCCAAAGGGGATTCCCACGGCATCGGTACCCGCTCTATCCGATACATTGCCCGTCAATACGACGGCAAAGCTGACTTTCAATGGGAAAACGAAATGTTTATGGCTTCGGTGTTCCTGAACCTGTAAGGTTCAGAACCGATTCTCCACCCACTCAAAACCGTTCACCATGACAAAACCTCCTGCGGCAGCTTTTATTCTGCCACAGGAGGTTTTTCATTGCCTATCCAAACCAAAACAAACAGTCTTTTGACATCCATCAGGTGCCTTCTTCAGGCAGGACCCCGCTTAAATCAAATGCCGGGATAAAACTCTCTTCCGCTGTTCCCTCTTCCTGGACAAAACCATTTTCCAGTCCGAGATCGACCGCAAAATCAATCAACCGGTCATAGTCTTCTGCTGGAAAACGTCCGTTGAGGTTGGGCCAGCGCAGGGAAAAAGGCGGCGGAGTATATTGGTTCATCAGGCTGTAATAGACACGGTTGCCATACCGCGTAAACAACGTCTGAACGGCCTGTCTGGACTCTTCCGCGTGACCAGGCAGACAGAGATGACGGATGATCACCCCTCTTGTCATCATTCCATCGCTGTCAAACTGCGGCAGCCCCGCCTGCCGCACCATCTCGNNGTCCAGAGCCGCCATTGCCGCGCCGGGGTACCCGGGTGCGGACGAGTATTCAGCCGCCAAGGCATCAGACAGATACTTAAAGTCAGGCAGCCAGACATCCACAACCCCCTCCAGCAGCCGCAACACTTCCGCCCGCTCATATCCCGACGTATTATAGACCACCGGCAGCGTCAGCCCCCGTTCCCGTGCCATCTTCAATGCCAGCATAATCTGAGGAAGATAATGAGTGGGGGTGACCAGGTTCAGGTTATGAGCACCTCTGCCCTGCTGCTCAAGAAAGATATCGGCCAGCCGCTCAATTGTGATATCCACTCCGGCCTCGCCGCTGCGGATCTCCCGGTTCTGACAGAAGACGCACCGCATCGTACACCAGGAGAAAAACACCGTCCCGCTTCCCCGTTCGCCGGAAATACAGGGCTCTTCCCAGAAATGAAGGGCTGCCCGTGCGACCCGAACTGTTTCACCGGCTGCACCACAGAATCCTTTTTCTCCGGCTCTCCGATTGACGCCGCATGCCCGCGGGCAAAGCCGGCAGTTTTCCAGCAAAGACAACATCTGCTCTCTTTCCTGCTGACTGATCATATTCATCACCGTTCCCATCCATACAGACTGTCCCCGGCACAAACCGCCTTTTCCCCGCATACATTGGGATATCAGGGAACCTGTTCCAAACAGAACCGGTTCCAGATGAAAGAAGGTGGTATTACCAATGAATCAACCTCTGCATATTCTTACCGCCGGCGGAGACCGGCGCTTTTCAATACTTGCCCGCAAACTTGCATCGACCGATGGCGTGCGAGTCACCGCCTTCGCTCAGGGAAATCCCGAAACCGCCAGTGCGGCCCTGCCTTATTTTATCCGATCCCTAGCCGAACTGGATGCTCCGCCCGACCTGCTGGTGCTGCCGCTTCCATTGACCCGGACGGGTGATACCCTTTCGGCTCCGCTGGAAAAAGACAGTCCGCCGGTTTTCCTTGAAGAGCTGCTGGCCTGCTGCCGGCAGGATACCCGCGTCTACGGTGGTCTGACAGCAGTGGGAAAAGAGTTTGCGCTGCTCTGCCAGAAACATGGCATCTCATTTACCGACTATCTGTCGGACGAAGCATTTGCTCTTAAAAACGCCGACGCAACTGCTGAAGCGGCAGCCGCACTCGCCATCGACCTGCTGCCGGTCACCCTCCGGGGAACCCGTGTGCTGGTAACTGGAGGCGGAAGGATTGCCAGAAGCCTTGTCCGCATCCTCTGCGCGATGGGGGCAGAAGTATTCGCAGCCGCACGCTCAAGTGCGCAGCGGTGTGAGATGGCACTGTTGGGAGCACACCCACTGCCCCTCGCCGACCTCTCCCGTCCGGCAGGTACACAAGGCGGCATACTGTCTACCGTCCGGCTGGTCTTCAACACCATTCCCGCCCCTGTCTTCGGCCGGGAAGAACTGGTAAAAATCCCGCCCGACACACTCATCATCGAGCTGGCATCCATTCCGGGCGGATTCAAGCCGGAAGCCGTCAGCAGCAGTGGACGGGTAATCGTCCGCGCACTGTCGCTTCCGGGAAAGACCGCGCCTGAATCCTGTGCCGAATGGCTGAAAACCCTGATCTGTGAAAAGGACCCGATGCTGGGCAATCACTGTCCGGTATGACCCAGTCTTTAAAAGGAGATGAATTACCTATGCCTGCTCCTCCGCTCCGGCTCGGATTTTGCATGACCGGTTCCTTCTGTACCTTCCAGCGGGCTTTTGAACAGATGGAGCGCTGTGTTGCCGCAGGATATGAAGTCCTGCCGGTCTTTTCTTTCAACGCATCCACCCTTGACACCCGCTTCGGGAAGGCCGCCGACCATCTGGCGCGTGCCCGGCTGATCTCCGGCCATGAACCGATCCTCACCATTCAGGACGCCGAACCGCTCGGCCCCCAAAACATGACAGACCTGCTGCTGGTCTGCCCCTGTACCGGCAACACGTTGGCAAAACTCGCGAACTCGATCACCGACACCCCTGTCACCATGGCGGTCAAAAGCCACCTCCGTCAGGAAAAGCCGGTCGTCCTCTGCCTTGCGACCAACGACGCACTGCGGGGCAGCGCCAAAAATATCGGGGCACTGCTCAATCAGAAAAACTGCTACTTTGTCCCGTTCGGCCAGGATGACGCCGGCAAAAAGCCGTCCTCCCTGGTCGCCGATTTCAGCTGCATCCCACAGGCACTCGACGCCGCCCGGCGGGGCCAGCAGATGCAGCCGCTGCTTTTTTAAACAAACAGCCAGCCGCCGGATACTAGGCAATCAGCCAGGCAATCAGCCAGGCAATTAGCCAGGCAACCAGCCATCCGGCGGCTATTTCCCGTTTTTTACCTGCCTTTATCCGCCCTGCGGGGAGCGTCGGGGGAGTACAGCCGCATATACCGGGAAAACAGCAGCTCGGTACACAGCTGTAATTTATAATATCCCGCCCGCTTGGAATCAGGCGTTCCGAGAGATACCACCTCGTCAAACATTGCATGGATTGACGGCTCGCGGGTCTGNNCGAGCAGAATGACCCGCACCCCGCGGCTGCGCAGCTGTTCAATGATCTGGCGTCCCTGGCCCATCACATAGTTCCCATCAACCGACAAAAAAATTGCCAGGTCCCCCTGACCCATCGTCCGGGCACGTTCGGCGTGATCTTCGACCAGATCGTAACTTTCGGTATACCGGCCAATCGACAAAAAGAGAAATTGCAGCTGTTTGGCCAACAGACCGGGCTGGTAAAAACCGTACAGCGCCACATCCCGCGCATCATGAATCTGCCGGCAGACCCCGTCCAGCTGTTCCAGCGAGACACTCCGCTGAAACCGGACCAGCGCATCGGCAATGTTGCCGGTATAAGATGCGACCGCCTCGCAATCTCCCTGATCATAGGGAAGTTCTTCCAGGTAATCTTTGGTGGAAGCATTGACACTGTGACGATAGTAGACCGTCACCTGTTTGAGCTGAGCAAAGCTGTCGTAACCCAATGACCGGACAAACCGGCTCACCGTCGCAATCGAAGCATAGCAGGCGTTGGCAATCGTCTGAACAGATAAAGAGTCCAGTGTCATCAAGTGGGAAAGAAAATACCGTGCGATTGTGCGGTTGGAATCGTTATCGGCAGACGAATCGACGATCGCCTGCAACTGATGGATCAGATCACTGTGCATGGAATCCTCCTGGAAATGACAAAATGCAAAAGACAAGCCCTGTCATTTCTGCTCACAGCAGAAATGACAGGTTATTCTCTTACATTATAATACAAATCGACAAAAGGTTCAAGGCGACAACAACGGGAAATATCGAAATCAGGCTTGACAAAAGTCCGAATTCGGATTATTATAGAATACGAATTCGGACTTAAAAAAGGAGGAATCCTATTGCCAAACCAACCCGACCGACCCACGACCCAGCAGCTGATGAACCAGATTCGCCGTATTATGACCGCGGTCAATCAGATTGACGGCACCTACTACCTCGCCGCCAAAAAAATGGGGGTCAATGAAAATGAACTCGCCCTCCTCTACGCCATCGGCGACGGCCAGCTGCATTCCCAGAAGGAGGTCAGCGAGCAATGGCTGATCCCCAGGACCACCATCAACACCATCGTCAAAAAATATCAGGAGAAGGGATTGCTGACTCTGCACAACATCGAAGGACAGCGCAGAGAGATGCACCTGTGTCTGACCGATGCGGGAAAAGAATACTGTGCTGAACTGCTCCGGCCGATCTATGCGGCTGAAACCGCCGCGCTGGCAGAAACGCTGGAGAGCTGTTCCGACTGTTTCATCGACGGGTTCGCCGTCTTCAGCCAGCTTCTGGAACAGCAATTTACCCGAACAATCCTTGCTCCGCCGGGAAAGGATGAAAACAACCATGAGGATTAAACTGTCTGACCACTTCAACAGCCGCAAACTGATTCGTTTCACGCTGCCATCTGTTGTGATGATGATTTTTACTTCCATTTACAGCGTCGTCGACGGGCTGTTTGTCTCCAACTTTGTCGGCAAAACGCCTTTTGCTGCAATCAATTTGATCATGCCGCTGCTGATCATCGTCGGTGCACTGGGGTTTATGATCGGCACCGGCGGCACTGCTATTGTCTCCAAGACGCTGGGAGAAGGCAAAAAAGAGTTGGCAAACCAATATTTTTCGATGCTGGTCTATGTCACCATCGCCGGCGGCATCCTCTTTGCCGTTTTCGGGGAGATCTTTCTGCCGACTGCTGCAATGCTGCTGGGGGCGGAAGGCGAGATGCTGGACAACTGCATCCTGTACGGACGGATTCTGCTGGCTTCGATGCCGTTTTTCATGCTGCAAAACGTCTTCCAGAGTTTTTTTGTCACCGCAGAAAAGCCTCAACTCGGACTTGCTGTAACGATTGCAGCTGGTGTGACAAACATGGTGCTGGACGCACTGTTTGTCGCGGTGTTCCATTTTGGACTTGCCGGCGCGGCCTGGGCAACCGCCATCAGCCAGACGATTGGCGGGCTGTTCCCGATCCTCTATTTTACCCGTAAAAACAACAGCCTGCTGCGTCTGACCAGATCGCCATTCTACGGAAGGATTCTGCTGCACACCTGCACCAACGGTTCTTCCGAGCTGATGAGCAATATCTCAGCTTCGGTGGTCACCATGCTGTATAATTTCCAGCTGATGCGCATTGCAGGAGAAGACGGTGTTGCCGCATATGGCGCAATCATGTACGTCAGCTTTATCTTCTGTGCAATCTTTATCGGATACGCTGTCGGCAGTGCCCCGGTCATCGGGTACCACTTCGGGGCCGGAAACACCAGCGAACTGAAAAGCCTGCTGAAAAACAGCCTCCGGCTGATCAGCATTGCAGGATGTATGATGGCGGTGCTGTCCTTTATCCTGTCTGTACCAATGTCCCGGTTGTTTGTCGGTTATGACCAGGGTTTGTATCAGCTGACGGTAAGAGGCTTTCAGATCTACGCCTTTTCCTTTTTGCTGTGCGGGCTGAATATTTTTGGCTCTGCCTTTTTCACTGCGCTGAACAATGGCCTGCTGTCTGCGGTCATCTCTTTTCTGCGGACCTTGCTTTTCCAGGCGATTTCAGTTCTTGTCCTGCCGGTATTTCTCGGAATCGACGGTATCTGGCTGGCAATTATAGCGGCAGAACTGGCAGCACTGGCCGTAACCGCGAGCCTGCTGATTGCCAACCGAAAAAAATACCGGTACGGATAATACCGGAGGGTTCCCCATCCGATTCAGACAAAACAGCTGTTTTGTACAATTGTCATTTTTTCGTGAATATTGTACAATATAAACAGAAAGAGAAAAGAAAGTTGGATGGAGGAACGGCATGATTCTGCATGATTTCTATATTGGCGCGTCATTTGACGCATATACCTTTTTCGGTGCACATCCCGCCGAAAAAGGTTTTCTATTCCGTGTTTACGCCCCCGCAGCAGAAAAGGTTGCACTGTTTGGTGACTTTAACGGCTGGATGGAAGAAGAGATGCAGCTATTGGGAACCAGTGGTGTATGGGAACTGACTGTTTTGCAGGCGGCGGAAGGCCAGCTTTATAAATATGTGATCTACTCCAAAGAAGGCTGGAAATGCGAGCATTGTGACCCGTACGGATTTTCAATGGAACTGCGTCCCAATTCCGCTTCCAGGCTGGTCAGTCTGGAAGGATATTCCTTTTCTGACGAAGGCTGGATGAAACGACGGCAGAATACTTTTGACCGGCCTGTCAACATTTATGAGGTGCATCTCGGTTCCTGGCATACCGCGCCCGACCGGGAAAACGGCTGGTACAACTATGAAGAGCTGGCCGACCGGCTGATTCCCTATGTCAAAGAATGCGGCTATACCCATATTGAAATCATGCCGCTTTCCGAGCATCCGTCCGACAACTCCTGGGGCTATCAGAACACCGGATTTTTCAGCCCGACTTCCCGGTACGGTACGCCACACCAGCTGATGAAGCTGGTTGACCGCTGCCATCAGGCGGGGATCGGGGTACTGATGGACTTTGTACCGGTCCACTTTGCGCTGGATTATTACGGGCTTGCACGGTTTGACGGCAGCTATCTGTACGAATTCCCGCACGACGATGTCGGATTGAGCGAATGGGGCAGCAAGAATTTCAATCATTCACGCGGTGAAGTCGCGAGCTTTTTACAGTCGGCCGCCGCCTACTGGCTGGGGGTCTATCATTTTGACGGATTGCGGGTGGATGCGGTTTCGCGGCTGATCTACTGGCAGGGAGATGAAAAACGGGGCGTCAACGACCGCGCGGTCAAGTTCCTGCAAAACATGAACGCCGGCTTGAAAAAGCTGTTTCCCAGCTGTATGCTGGTCGCGGAGGACTCGACCTCCTATCCCAAAATCACCGCGCCTGTCCAGTATGATGGGCTGGGCTTTGACTACAAATGGGACCTCGGATGGATGAACGATACCCTCGATTATTTCCGTACCCCGCCAAAGGAAAGGCCGGATAAATACCACAAGCTGACCTTTTCGATGCACTACTTCTATCAGGAACATTTCCTGCTCCCCTTCTCCCACGACGAGACTGTCCATGGAAAAGCAACCATCCTCCAAAAGATGTGGGGGGATTATGATCAGAAGTTCCCGCAGGCAAGGGCAATGTACCTGTATATGATGACCCATCCCGGGAAAAAGCTCAACTTTATGGGCAATGAGATTGGCCAACTGCGGGAATGGGATGAAAAACGGGAGCAGGACTGGGATCTGCTCCGCTATCCGCTGCACGACGGATTTTACCATTATATCCGCAGGCTAAACCAGCTGTATCTGACTCATCCCAGCCTGTCAGCCGGCGAATATGACGCACGCAGTTTCCTTTGGTTGGAAGTCAAGGGGGAGAAAAACTGTGTATATGCCTATCTGCGCGGCCCCATGGTCAACACTCCGACGGCATCCAAAGCGAATAAAAAAGAAAATCTCTGGCAGCAGCCTGCCGACCGCACAGTATCGGTGTTCAACTTCTCGGACAGGGCAGCTGCCGGTTATCGAATCAATCTGCCGGTCCCTATGGAACTGCGCCCGCTGATCTGTTCGGACAGCGATATTTACGGCGGCGGTTTTTGCGGCGAACTGCCGGCATTGCGGCCCCAGTACGACCCAATTAAAGGAAACTGGTTTGTTCAGACAGACCTTCCGCCCTTTTCCGGCATCCTTTACAGCGCACATCCACTGCACAAGCCGACACCGGTTCACTGTCCGGCCGGTATACGCTCAAAAAGATAACAGAGAAAAAAGGTAATGAAGGAAAAATGCCCTGTCCGCAGAATTGCTGGCAGGGTATTTCCCTTTTTGTAACCATCCTTTCCAAAGAATGAAAATCCCTTGCGCAGAACAGAAATTTTGGATATAATCAATATAAGAACAGGCGGCTTTTCCGCCACAGATGGTTATTACAAATCAACAAGGAAAGGACGAATCGACATGGCAAAAAAACATCGCGATTTCCCGGCAGACTTTCTCTGGGGTGCTTCCACTTCCGCCTACCAGGTTGAGGGCGCCAGCCTCGAAGACGGCAAAGGCCCTTCGGTACAGGACATCAAGGTCATTCCCGAAGGAACCCCTGATTTCAAGGTCGCTTCCGACCAGTACCATCACTATAAAGAGGACATCAAACTGATGGCGGAAATGGGCTTCAAGACCTACCGCTTTTCGATCTCCTGGTCCCGCCTGATTCCCGAAGGGACCGGCGCAGTCAACCCCAAAGGTATTGAATACTATAACAACCTGATTGACGAATGCCTCAAATACAACATCCAGCCGCTGGTCACGATGTATCATTTTGACCTGCCCGCCGCTATCCAGGCAAAGGGCGGCTGGGGCAACCGGGATACCATCGACGCTTTTGTCAACTTCGCAAAAGTGATGTTTGAAAACTTCGGCGACCGGGCAAAGCTCTGGCTGACCATCAACGAACAGAATATGCTGACCCTTGCCGGCCCGATTATCGGCACCTTTGACCCGACCGGCGTTGAAAATGTCATCAAGGAACTGTATCAGCAGAACCATTATATGATGGTTGCACAGGCAAAAGCGATGGCACTTTGCCATGAAATGGTTCCGGGCGGCAAGATTGGCCCTGCCCCCAATATTTCCTGCGTCTACCCCGCTTCCTGCAACCCTGCCGACATCACTGCCGCCGAAACTTTCTCGGCAATCCGCAACTGGTTCTATTTTGACATGGCGACTGCCGGTATCTACAACCATCAGGTCTGGAGCTATCTGGAAGCACATGACGCGCTGCCGGAAATCGCGCCCGGGGATATGGAAATCCTCGCTTCCGGCCATCCCGACTTCCTTGCCTTCAACTATTATTCCACCGCAACGGTTGCCGCCTTCCCCGAAGATGAAGAATATGATCCCAACGCACCGGTCGACCAGCAGAAAAATGGCGGCGAACCCGGTTACTTCAAGCCGGTTCCCAACAAGAATCTGCTCAAGACCGAATGGGGCTGGGAAATCGACCCAATCGGCTTCCGCAATACCCTTAACCAGGTCTACTCCCGCTATCGCCTGCCGATCATCATTACCGAAAACGGCCTTGGCGCACATGACAAACTGGAAGAGGACGGCACCATCCGGGATGATTACCGGATCGAATACCTCCAGCGGCATATCGAACAGATGCAGCTGGCAATCGACGACGGCGTCCAGATGATGGGATACTGCCCCTGGTCGGCAGTCGACCTGATCTCGACCCATGAAGGCTTTGACAAACGGTATGGCTTTATCTATGTCAACCGCGGCAACTTTGACCTCAAAGACCTCAGAAGAATCCCGAAAAAATCCTTCTACTGGTATAAAAAAGTCATTGCCACCAACGGCAAAGACCTTGAAAACAATCTGTAATTTCTGATAGAGCTGCCCTGAACGGAATAAAGGTTCAGGGCAGTTTCGCTTTTTGATGGTCAACAGTCTACGATTCCTTTATTCGATTTTCAATGACTTTACACCCGCTTATCGGAATGTTACAATTAATAACAGAATCCGGCAATCAATAAAGGAGGAGCACCATGTCTGAAAAAGCTGTACCACCCGCTGTCAACCCCGCCATCACCGGGAAAGATGTCCTGATCACCGGCGGGGGCGGCTCAATCGGGTCAGAACTTGCCCGACAGGTTTACCGTCTTGCACCCCGGTCGCTGACCCTACTGGATATCAATGAAAACAGCCTGTACCTGCTGGCTCAGTGCCTTTCCCGCAAAGGCAGTATTCCGGTTACGCCGCAGGTAATCTCCATCCGGGACCGGAAAGCGTTGTTCAGACTGTTTGCACAGCTGCACCCTCAAACGGTACTGCATGCAGCTGCCCACAAGCACGTCCCACTGATGGAGCAGAATCCTGATCAGGCGGTCAAAAACAACATCTTCGGAACCTTAAACCTGTTCGATGCTGCACAGGTATATCAGGCAGAAAAGGTACTGCTGATCTCGTCTGACAAGGCCGTCCGCCCCAGCTCTGTGATGGGAGCAACCAAGCGGATATGTGAACAGCTCTGTCTTGACCGGGAAGGTCCGGTCTTTACCGCTGTCCGGTTTGGAAATGTGATGAACTCAGCAGGGTCGGTGCTTCCGCTGTTCCGGCAGCAGCTGCGGGAAGAGAAGAAAATTTTGCTGACCGACCGGCGGATGACCCGGTATTTCCTGTCGATTCCACAGGCAGCAGAACTGGTGCTGCATGCTGCCGCAAAAAACAAGCGCGGCAAGATCTATATGTTGGATATGGGACATCCGGTCTCGATTGGACAGCTGGCAATGCAGGTGATCAGGGAAGAAGGTTTTGCACCAAATGAGGTGGAGATTGTGGAAACCGGCATCCGGCCAGGGGAAAAACTGGAAGAGCTGCTTTTTTCTTCGGATGAACGGTTTGTCCCAACCGACATCGCCGGACTGCTGGCGGCAGACGCTTGCCCGGAATACACCGTTTTAGAAAAGCAACGGCTGCTGAAAAAATTGCAGGACGCGGCAGACAAGGAAGACATCCCGGTTATCCGGTTACTGCTCGGATTGCCGGATGGCAACGGATATTCGGAAAATAGAAAATAAAAACAAAAAATCAGCGGAAATGCGATGGAAATTGAATCATCTGTATGATATAATAAAGTTATCAAACAGAAAGAAGGGATTTCCCATGGCATTTGCAACCTTTAACTTTTTTTCCAAATCGCTGATGCGTACCGTTCCGATCAACGTCGTCATCCCAACTGACAAAATTGTTTTCCCCGGTATGCCGGTCCCTGAGAAAAAGCCTTTTAAGACGCTGTACCTGCTGCATGGCGTCCTCGGCAACTATACCGACTGGGTAAACGGCACCCAGGTACAGGCGCTTGCCAACGACAACAATCTCTGCGTAGTCATGCCGTCCGGCGACAACAAATTTTACTGTGATTCGGATATCTCCGGCGACCGGTACGGTAAATTCATCACGGAAGACCTCGTCACCTTTACCCGTGATACCCTCCCGCTCTCCCATAACCGGGAAGACACCTTCATCGGCGGACTGTCGATGGGCGGTTTCGGCTCAATCGTCAATGGCCTGCGCCACCCGGAAATTTTCGGCTGCATCACAGCCCTCTCCTCTGCCCTGATCAAGGACAAGATCTTGCAGGCAGTCAACGAACCTGGGCATGACTTCTTTACAAAACGCCAGTATGAAACGATGTTCGGCGTTGACAAGATTGAGGATTATACCGGTTCGGTCAATGACTATGAAGCACTCGCCGATNNATGGACTCAAAGATGCCAAGGTCAAGCCCAAAATCTATATGGCATGCGGCACCGAAGATTCGCTGTTTGACGCAAACGTCGCGTTCAAGGACAAGCTGCTTGCAGACGGATTTGACCTGACCTGGGAAGAAGGCCCTGGTGTACATGACTGGGCATTCTGGGACGCCTATATCGAAAAGGCGATCAAATGGCTGCCGCTGGGCGAAAGCGTCAAGGGTGTCAGCAGTGAGAATGTCGGCATTCCGGCAAGAAAGAGCAAATAATAATTTTTATCGCCAACAAAAACGGAGGAAGCCATTCAACCGGCCACCTCCGTTTTCTTCTGCTTAAAATGCCAGATAGAACATATAAAATCCAATCAGCAGAATCAGTCCGCCCATGATCCATTTCATCCAGTTGCTGAAAACACCATACCGGTTGTCCCTTGCAATGGAGCGAACCCATCCCATTGAAGTACCGGCAATCACCGTCAGCGTCCCATGTCCCACCGCATACAAAAACAGCAGCAGTACCCCCCAGCCGATACTGCCTTTCCCGGCGACAATCGCCAGCAGCACCACCAGTACTGGGGTTGCACAGGGAGAAGAAAAAATCCCGCCCAGGATGCCCGCCAACAATGCGCCCAGGTACCCGCGGCGTTTGTTTTTCGAAACAAGGTAGGTCGACGGAATAAAGTTAAACAGTTCCCAGGTTTGCAGCGCCATCAGCACCATCAATACGCCCAGTAATCCATACCACCAGCCGCTGTTCGCTCCGATCAGCCGCCCGGCCAGCGACGCAAGAGTCCCCAGCAGGGTAAAGGTGACCGCACTGCCTGCCGCAAAGATCAGCGACATTTTAAAAGCCTGTGCCGGTTTGTTCTCTCCGCCGCCGACATAGCCGATTACAAGCGGGATACTCGACAGTGAGCAAGGGGTGAATGAGGTCAGCACCCCGGCCAGCAATGCCAGTAACGGTGCAAGCCAGCTGCTTTCATTGATCAATGTCCCCAGTGAGGACAGCCATCCTTCGATCATTCTGCCACCCCCATATCCTGAAGAATCAGTTTCATCTGTTCCTCAGTCAGCAAGCCTTCATGCACTGTGTA
>DCTE01000051.1 GCA_002329405.1 Ruminococcaceae bacterium UBA1448
ACGCATCCGGCCGACAGGGTGCACTGGGGATCCAGCCGGGTCTGCACCCGTCCAAAAATCCTGCTGACCTCTTCAGCATCTGTTCCCGGGAGATTAACTGCAAAACAATCTCCATTAATCCGATGGATCCGGCAGCGGTGTTGGGTTTCATCGGCAAGGATTCTGGTGGTTTCATTGAGAATCGCGTCACCGAAACTGCGGCCATTCTGGAGATTGATTATCTTAAGGTTATCGACACCGATCAGCAGCAGATAGCCCATACGGACATCATCCAGCATCTGCCGGATCTCTTTTTTCAGTTCGACATAATTATAAGTTTCCAGCTGACGGTCACTGCGTTTGACGATCATTTGTCCGATAATGCCGCGAAGACTCCCGTCCTGTTCGTATTCAGCCTTCCCCTGGCTGCTGATCCAGGTGCAGCTCATAAAAGAATTCATAACACGAAAATTAAAGTCAAACGTTTCTGAACGATGTGCTGCCAAATCCCCAATAATTTCAGTCAGTCGGTCAAAATCGCGTGAATCAATACTCCGGCGGCAGTCATCCCGTGTACAGCAGCTTTTACAGATCGGAAAGGTATCACGATTATTTTTTACGTTATCGGTCAGATACATTTTATCCTGCTGATAATCAAAAATAAAATAGATATTGCCTGTAACCTCAGCCAGTAGATTAAAGCTCTGCATCGTTTCATCAATAGAAACGAGCGTTGCACCTTCCATATTCTTACCTCATTCAATGGCATTTTTCGTCAAAAAAAATAGCCTGCATTAAAATTACAGCAAAGTGTACCTTTTTGCAACACAAAAAGTACAATGTTTATATTTTACTATATCACTTTGTTCGACAAAATTCAAGCAGATTTGTAATTTCCGTCGTTCTATACAGCTAAATATGAAATTCTTTAGGAATTATCCACGTGTTTTTCTTACTAAGTATTTTTTGCCAAAAAGTACACAATTTTGCAGAAATTACATCATCTGCTGTGCTTCATAGCTCTGTGCGCGATAGCGGAAGGAAGACAGCGGCATCCCGCACATCCGCGCCGCTTCTGTCCCGGAAATACTGCCGCTTTTCCACTGCCGGCAGACCTGCGGGAAATTTTCTGGGAGCGGTGCCGACGGCCTGCCGAACCGGACGCCCCGTGCGCGGGCTGCGGCGATTCCTTCTGCCTGGCGCTGGCGGATATTGCTCCTTTCATTTTCAGCGACAAAAGACAGCACCTGCAGCACAATATCGCTCAGGAAAGTCCCCATCAAATCCTTGCCGCGGCGGGTATCCAGCAGCGGCATATCCAGTACGACAATATCAATCCCCTTTTCCCTGGTCAAGAACCGCCACTGTTCCAGGATTTCAGCGTAATTGCGCCCCAGCCGGTCAATGCTTTTTACATACAAAAGATCATCTTTTTTCAGTTTCCTGACCATCTTCCGATATTGTGGACGCTGAAAATCTTTTCCTGACTGTTTATCGACAAACAGGTTCTTTTCTGAAAGACCGGCTTGCCGGAGTGCAACCAGCTGCCGGTCTTCGTTCTGTTCTCTGGTACTGACGCGAATATAGCCATAGATATTTTTCATTGGTGGTTCCTCCTTACTGACCGCCAGACAAAAGGTTCTGCCGCCCAACAACGTCGGGATGCAGCTTATCTCCAAATTCAAAAAACAGGCAGCGTACCTCCATGGCAGCTACCTGAACATTCTGTGTCAAAACCGGCCGCGCCATTCATTCCCCGGACTGTACCGGCGGCAGTGCCCGGATAAAACAAAAGCCCGGCTGACAGCGCAGCCGGGTTTTTGCGTTTTCACTCATAATTGCGCATCAGCATGACGACCTTGCCCAGAATAACCACCTCAGTCGTCAGGATCGGCTCAAATGCCGGGTTTTCCGGCTGTAGCCGGACATGGTCACTTTCCCGGTAAAACCGCTTGACCGTCGCCTCATCGTCCACCATGGCGACAACGATTTCTCCGTTGTCCGCGGTCNNCCGCTTGACCGTCGCCTCATCGTCGATCATCGCGACAACGATATCCCCATTGTCTGCAACCGGTGTCCGGCGGACGATGGCGATATCCCCGTCCATAATTCCGGCACCAATCATGCTGGTACCCCGGACATGCAGGGCAAAGTAATCTTCCGCACTGCCCGACAGGTTGTTGACCGGGATATACTCCTCTACTTCCTGAATCGCCGTAATCGGAATACCGGCTGTCACCGTCCCCAGCAGCGGAATGGCTTTGGAGGTAGAACCAGGGAGCTTTATCGTCCGCTTCTTGAGTNNTACCCCTTTTCCTCCAGCATTTGCAGATAATAATGTACAGTGGAAGTGGACTTGATCCCCACTTCTTCACAGATTTCCCGCACCGTAGGGGAAAAGTTCCGGTTCTGGATGCAGTCCCGGATATAATTATAAATCTCAAGTGCCCTGTTGTTCTGCATGTAGATATCCTCCTTCAGCTGCCCGCAGACCCATACTCACAGTTTGAGCTTATCGCGGACCTTGTCCAGCACATCGCCCTTAACCAGTACCACCAGCTTATCGCCCGCGATGATTTCAGTATTACCACGCGGGATAATCACCTCATGCTGCCGCTCAACCGCCACCAGGACCGATTGTTCCGGCAGTTTGACTTCCGACAGCTTCCGTCCCGAATATGCAAAATCGACCGGAAGCATAATTTCATGCAGCGTCGCTTCCCCCTGGCCCAGCGAAGCGATATATTTAAACCCGGACAGGTCAACCTCCCACTCAATCAGCCGGGCAATCGCATCCGTACTGGAAATAACGATATCTATTCCCAGCTGCCGCATGATACCCGCATTTTTAGGGTTGTTGACCTTGGCTGCCGTCCGTTTGATGGGAAAAGTCATCCGCGCCAGCTGACAGGCGACCAGGTTTTGTTCATCCTTGCCGGTTACCGCAACCAGTACGTCTGCATGGTCAGCTCCTGCCGCACGCAACGCCTCAGCTGTTGTCCCATCGCCGCAGACAACCGGTATTTCCAGGCTGTCTGAGATCTCCGTACAAGTCTCAGAGTCCGCTTCGATCACAACCGGATGGTGCTGATGTTCGATCAGCGTCTTGGCAAGATAAAATCCCAGCTTGCCGCCGCCAATAATTATAATATTCATTTCCTGTCTACCTTTCCAGCGATTTGCGCCTTCCATTTTGATTTATCCGTATCAGTCGACAATCTGTACCACTGCCAGCCAGTCGGTTTCCAGCAGCAGCTGGTCGTCATCGGCAGACAGTACCAGTCCCTGTCCCTCCCGGAATACGCCCAGCACAGCCTCTCCTTTTCTGGCCTGGATATCTCTCGCACGGAATCCGATCAGATGATCGGGCACCCGCATCAAATGAACATCCAGCGTACTGGAACCGAGGGTAACCTGGCCTGCGCTTTGCCGCAGCAGGTATCCTTTGATTGAAGACGCCCCGATACTGGTCGGACAAACTGTCGTAATCAGTGTACCGAACTTTTCCTCCCGCGCCGGGTCCTTCAAACTCGCGACCACCGTACCAATATGAAAAATTGTCTTGGCAATCTGAGAGACCATAATGTTGATGTTGTCGTTATCGCTCACCGCCGCGACTGCATCGCAGTTTTCAACGCCCGCGTTGCGCAGTACATCCTCATCAATCAGGATACCGGTCGTGAAATAACCGGTAAAATCATCCGGCAGCAGGCTTTGGGTGGCAGCCGACGGGTCGACAACCGAAACATCATGTCCTTCCCGGCTGAGTTCAGCGGCCAGCTTGGCGCCGGTCTGTGAACAGCCCGCGATCAGAATATTCATGCAAACACTTTCCTTTCAAAAAACAGCGTAAGAACAGCCTTTATTCTGCTATTTCTCCTTTTTCCCTTCCTGTCCGTCTTCACGACGGTGCAGCCGGCGGTAAAACCATCCGCCAAACAATGCCAGCGCAAACATCACCAGATAAAGAACGGCCGACAGCCACCAATCCCCTTCCAGCAGGCTGGAAGAAGCAAAAGTCGTCATAAAGATTCCCGGGCAGCGGGCAATCGTTGAAATGACAATAAACCGCCGGCATTTGAGCGGTGTCAGCGGCGCAAAGTAGGTCAGCAGGTCTTTAGGCACACCCGGAATCAAAAACAGAATCCAAACCAGTGCTTCAGCTCTTTTGGGATCATGCAGAGCCTTGAGCCTGCGCAGCTTTCCGGCGTCCTCACGGTTATGAAATGCCTCAATCGCGGCCTGTCCAAGCACCGAGACCATCCGCCAGATCAGCAGCGAAGCCGTCGCCGCCCCTGCCAGCAGAATCAAACCGCCTCCCAATCCGCCATACAGCGCACCAGCGACCATCTGCATCGGGCCGCCCGGAATAAACGCCAGCAAAATCTGGATAACCTGTAATCCAAACAGCACCACCACTCCAAGCAAACGGTTGCCGTCCAGAAAACGGTCCATCTCCGCCGCCGGGTCGGACGCAGTGAAGATACGGACCATCGCGTCGAAATTGCGGACAAAAAACAGGGTCCCCGCAGCTGCCAGCAAAGCGACTGCCACCACCGCAATCAGACGGAGTATATCCCTGATTTGACGGCTATGTTTTGGCTGATCGAAATTTGCCATACCATACTTCCTTTTTCCGACGGGTATTTTCGACAAAAAGCAGCGCAAACCACTTTTGCAGTGCCCGGTTATACATCTATATTGTAAAGGATGTTCTGACAAAAGTCAAGGCCTTTTTGAAACATATGTTTTGTTTTTGTCCAATTGCACATTTTCCCTATGCCGGTATTTTTGACAAAATTCCCGCGCTTATCCGACAAAAACTGATTGTTTATCTTAATTTGTCTCATCTCCCTTGACAACCACTGCCGTGTATCTTATAATGACTTTGATAATCACCTTATCCAGAGTGGCGGAGGTACAGGACCTGTGAAACCACGGCAACCACCTACCTTGAACAGAGGGGGAACGGTGCCATTTCCTACGACGTGTATGCGATCGAAAGATGAGGGAACATGAACGAATGGTCATGAGCGCCCGTCTGCAGCACGGGCGCTCATTTTTTGTCGGTCTGAGGCGGCAAAGGCTAGCCTTTGCCGC
>DCTE01000161.1 GCA_002329405.1 Ruminococcaceae bacterium UBA1448
TTTTGATCTGGGCTTTGATCAGCTGGGTAATTTCTTCGGGGCGCAATTCCATTTGGGTTTGAACCCTCCTAACTGATTAGACTTATAGAAAGTAAAGTTACAGGATAATGCTGGACAGGTTTTTGCGCAGGCCGTCCAGCCGTTCGCGGACCGAGCCGTCCAGCTCATGCCCGTCATATTGCAGCAGCACGCCGCCAATCAGGGCGGGGTCTGCCACATTTTGCAGCAGAACCTTTTTGCCCGACAACGCCGACAGCCGCTCAGAGAGCCGCCGCACCTGATCTTCAGTCATCGGGATGGCGGTCACAGCCTTCACCGGCAGGATATTGTGGTACTGGCGGTAAAGGGCGGTGAAGCTCTCCTGGATCTGCGGCAGCAGGCCGGCGCGCTGTTCGTCGGCGAGGATGCGGAAGAAGTTGTAAACGATCTTCTGGACCCTGCCGCCAATCGTATCGCGGAGGATCTCCGCTTTTTCCTCCCGTGTAACTGCGGGGGAGGAAAGGATGGCCAGGAAGGCCGGCTGTCCGGCGCAGATACCAGTCAGGGTATCCAGTTCCGACCGGACCTGTTCCAGAAGGCCCTCTTCGACAGCGGCGTCAAAAAGTGCCTGCGCGTATACCGTCTGGATCAGTTCTGCCATTGCTGTTCACCTACATTTTCGATGAAATCGTCGATCATCTTACGGTGGGAATCGGCATCCAGTTCTTTGCGGATGACGTTTTCCGCGGCCTGCAAAGCGAGGTCGGCGATCTGGTTTTTCACCTGGTTGAGTGCCTGTTTCTTTTCGATGGCAGCCTGCTCATCGGCGCGGCGGATGATCTCAGAAGCGTTCTGCCTTGCCTCGGCGATCATTGCGTCGGAGCGGACCTGTGCGCGGCCGGTCGCGTTGCGGACGATTGCGTCCGCCTCTTCTCTGGCGCCGGCCATCTTCTGTTCATATTGTTGTCTGAGGCTGTTGGCGTCAGCGTTGGCCTCGTCCGCCTTTTTGTAGGTATCCTCGACCTCTGCCTGACGCTGTGCGAACATCTTTTTGACCGGCTGGTAGAGGAATTTTTTCAAAATAAAATAGTCGATGACGAGGTTGATGAGGGTAAAGAGCAGCTGCCAGCCGCTGACACTGAAAATTGATTCGGTCATACTGATTAAACCGTACCTTTCATATAAAGCGGTGGAACTGTCCTGCATCCGGCTGCATTACAGCAGCGGGTTGAAGAACAGCAGCGCGAGGGCGATAAACAGGCCGTAGATACCGGTCGTTTCGGCGACAGCGCAGCCAATCAGCATGGTTTTGGTGACAAGCCCCTGGCTTTCGGGCTGTCTGGCGACTGCCTCAACTGCTTTGCCTGCGGCGTAACCTTCGCCGATACCGGGGCCGATACCTGCGATCATGGCGAGACCTGCGCCGATGGCGGAAGCTGCTTTAATCAAAGTGATGCCGTCGATATTGTTCATAATACATTTCCTTTCTGAGCAAAAGTTTTTTAAGGCATTTATATGTTTGTCAGTACAATATGAATGTCCTGATAAACAAACATTAAGCGATATCGTCCGAAGGACCGACGTTGGAGATATAAGCCATTGTCAGCATGCAGAAGATAAATGCCTGCATGACGCCGCTGAACAGGTCAAAGTAAAGCGACAGGATAGCAGGGATACCAACCTCCAGAATGGGGATCGGTATGTTGATCATCGAACTGAGCGATCCCAGCGCAGTATACAGCAGCGACATGATGATGCTGCCGCCCAGGACGTTGCCGAAATGACGGAGCGACATCGACATCGGGGTTGTGACAATCCCGATCAGGTTGATCGGGGTCAGGAACTTGACCGGTTCGGTAAAGCTCTTGAGATAGCCGACAAAACCGCTGTACTTAAAGCCGACATAATGGATAAAAAACGCCGTTGCCAAAGCCCAGGTCAGCGTGGTATTGAAGTCCTGGGTCGTCGAACGCAGTCCGACCAGGCCGATCAGGCTGCCGATCAGGGAGCAGGCAAAAATGGTCATCATATACGGTGCAAAGTTCATATACCGTTTTCCCATTGTCTGTTCGACAAGGTTGTCAATGGTGATGACAATTTTTTCAGCGAGGATCTGGGTCTTTTTCCGGGGGATCTTTTCCATCCGGTGGGTGAGCACCAGACTGAGCACCAGCAGGATCAGGGTGACGATTGTCAGGTTGATCTCTGTTTCATTGATATTGATGCCGCCGAAAAAGGGGAGGGTAAAAAATATTCTGGGTCCTTCCAAGTCAAAGCACCTCCTTTTTGCGGGAATATATCAGAAGAAACCGGGCAAACATTTTGTCCCGGTCTCCAGTCTGTAAGAAAAGCGGCTCAGGATTCCATCCCGATACCGGCGAGTGCGCAGACCAGATAGGTGATTTTGGGCGAGATCAGCACGACAAAGACGGCGAACGGGTCAAAAAAAGCGAACCCAACCGCCAGCACCGCACCGGCCAGCAGATAACGCCCGGCATAGCTGATCCGGTAAAACCCGGGACCGCTTCTTCCCGAAGCAATCCGCTTTACAGTCGCGTGCAGCAGCAGCATATTGACCGCGAGGTAGATACAACCGCATACAATGCCGCACAGCGACCCGAGCACCGGCGGGTCCAGCCTGGAAACAGCCGCAGACAGGCCGGACGGCAGGGCGGCCGCCAGATAGGCCACTCCGACAGCGGCACCGCCGGTCACCAGACGGAGCCATTCAGTACCGGGGCGGGTCAGATGTTTTTTCATGGAAAACCTCCGAAAAAGGCTGACAAAAAGTAAAAACGAGACGAAAACAGCTTTCGTCTCGTTACCGCGCTTTTTTAGTTTATGCAGCGGGGAAATAAAGATACGCTGTTCCAAAAAAAGATTTTATATCAGTATAACACAATCTCTTTAAAATGTAAATCAGATTTTGTGAAAAATTCAGATAAACAGCGTATAAATTTTCACCCGTATCCATCCGGCATCCGGTATTACCATCAGGCGTTCACTCCGTTTCCGGCAGCACACCGCCCCGGTTGGTAAAGCATTCCCGCACTGCCAGTGCCGCGCCGGTCAGGAAAAGGTTGGTTTCGTCAAATCTGGACAGCCGGATGGCCTCCCTCCCCAGCTTTGCATTGATGCTGCCGATCNNTGGATGATGACTGTTTCGGGGTCGTACATGGTGAGCACCGTCTGGAAGATGGCGGTATAATCCGTCTGAATCTCGTCAAAATAGCGGCGGACAGCCGGGTCTTCGGGGGTAAATCCACTGCGGCAGAAGATCCATTCCGCTTTTTGCCGGTCGCTTGCACTCCGGCTGTCGAGGGCCGGGGAGAGCTGGCGGATGTGCAGCTGGTCCAGCTGCCGTGCGACTGCCTGTTTTGACAAGGTATTGCGGACAGTAGAGCGGGTTTCGCCCAGCGGCAGGTTTTCAAACCTGCACGCCTTTCCATTTGCCCCACGATAAGCCTCCTGACTGATGGTGACGCAGCTGCCGAAGCTACCGCCCATCTGTAAGACAACCTGGTGCTGTGCGCTCTGGCGTCCGGGGCAGAAATCGCTTTCCGCGACCGAGATCGCCTCGGCCAGTTCACCGAAGGCGGCTGGAAAGCTGAACAGCTGTCGGAGTTTTTTCTCAAGCCCTGTAAAGACAGTCTGTCCGCTTTTGCCGCGTTCTATACCGCAGATTGGAAAATAGGCCGGGTCGACCGCAACACCAACCCCGATCAGCGAATCCTGTTTGAGGTCATTTTTGTAGGCGAGATCGCCGTAGATTGAACGGATTGCCTCGATCATCTGTTCCGGCGGATCGTCCGGCTGGAGCGGGGCGGTATGGTGTTCGACGATCGAACCGTTTAATGTACATAGGCCGACATCCACCCATCCGCCGTGCAGCGAGATGCCGAGTACCAGCCGCCAGGTCGAGCGGATATCCAGCAGTATTTTCTTCCGTCCCCGTGAGACCTTGCCAGTGGGGGCCTGTTCGCCGATTTCGATGAGGATACCTTCACGGATCATCTCGTTGGTGATGATGGTGACCGCGGCTTTTGTGATATGGATGGTATGTGCGATGTCGATACGGGAAATCGGCCCATTGTTGCGCAGTAAGCGCAGAATCTGCATCCGGTTTTGTCTTTTCAGATCCAGTTTGCTGATTCCTAAGCTATCCATCAACATTCGTCCTTTCCTTCTGACACGTAATAGTAAGATCTTTTTATATTTACCAAGTATATCACAAAACCTTGCAGTTTCAGTTAAATTCCTGTGAACGCAGCTGTCGGCAAGTTGAAGATTATACGAAGATTGTGTGAAGAAAAAGCGATGGCCGCCACAAAAATGGCAGCCATCGCACAGCGGATGAAAAGAGATTCTTTACAAATATTCAGCATGCAGTACATCCTGTCCGGCAGGTTTGCGCTCAGAACTTGAGGACAATCCCGACGATTGCCGAAATGAGCAGGTAAAACGCCGGATGAAGGTCCAGCTTTTTGTTGACTTTCGGCAGATATTTGATCAGCAGGAACAGTACGACCGCAAGGATAATCGCCTTCCAGTCAAAAATTGCACCCAGACCGTACTCCGAGAACAATCCCAGCTTGACCAGCGAGATTTCCACAACCGACAGCCCGGCAGCCGCAATCAGACCGGTTGAAGCGGGGCGCAGCGAATAAAATGCGGCCTTGACATATTTGTTTTCCTTAAATTTCTGGAGCAGCCCAAAGATGATCAGGATAATAATAATGGATGGGCAGATCAAACCCATTGTCGCGACAATGCACCCGAGGATGTTGCCAAACGGGATGCCGGTCGTCGAACCGGTCGTGAAGCCGACATAAGAAGCCATGTTGACACCGATCGGGCCGGGGGTGGATTCCGAGATCGCGACCATGTTGGCGAGGTCAGCCTGGGTGAACCATCCGGTTGTATCGGCGATGTTGGACAGGAAGGGGAGGGTCGCCAGTCCGCCACCGATTGCGAATAGCCCGGCTTTAAAGAATTCGTAGAAGAGTCTCAGAAAGATCATCAGTTTTTACCCCCTTTGGCAGATTTGGCGCGGATATTCTGGATAATGATACCCGCAACCGCAGCACCGATGACATAGAAGACAGGGGAGATGCTGGTGAAGACCGAACCGATTGCGACGACCAGGAAGATGATCAGGGTCGGAAGGTCGATGACTGCCTTTTTCCACAGCTTGATGATTGCGTTGAGAATCAGCACGCAGACGCAGACACGGATACCGGCAAACGCATGGATCACCACCGGATAATCGGCAAAATTCTNNCATGCTAATAATGATCATGGACGGGAAAACGACGCCGATGGTGGCGACGATACCACCGATAATGCCCTTGCGTTTGGCACCGATAAAGGTTGCGGTGTTGACGGCGATAATGCCGGGAGTGCACTGGCCGATTGCGTAATAGTCGGCGAGTTCTTCCTCGGTGACCCAGCCGCGGTTGTCGACCAGCTCACGCTGTAAGATCGGCAGCATCGCATAGCCGCCGCC
>DCTE01000160.1:0-3016 GCA_002329405.1 Ruminococcaceae bacterium UBA1448
TGCGAAGCTGTACTACCTGCGCAACAGAGTTGGTAAGGCAGCAAGAGTCAAAGAGAAAATCGTATAATTCGATGCACATGAGGAAGAAGGGGGCGGCAACGTCCCCTTCTTGTGCTATCCTGAGAAACTTTGCCGTACTGAAATAGACGGCTNNCAAGGTGCTGTATGGCGGATTATAAATGCTGACAGGAAAGGATGGTTTGCTTTTTATGGCACCTGAGCAGAAGAGAACCAGCAGCGATGAGGAAGTTGATAAGATACTGGCGGAGCTGGGAATCAGCGGCGCGTCTACCCCGAAAGCAGAGCCCAGCACAAATAATAATACTGCCCGTCCGTCGGCTCCTTCCCGGCCCAGGCAGCAGCCTGCCGCGGCACCGGCTCAGAAGGATGACGGGTTCCAGATTGATCNNCCCCGCGGACAGCATCTCCGGCTGAGTCTTCCAGGAAAAAACAGCAGCCGGTTAAGCGGGCTCCCGCAGGCGGTAAAAATGCTGCCTCTGGTCAGACCAGATCTGCTTCCCGGAACCCTTCTTCGTCTAAGCGTTCTGCCCATGGCGGGGAGCAGCAGGGGTCTTCTCATGTTGATTTAAATGTAACGCATCACGCCTCTCATTTGAAGGATGAGTTGGAGAAGATGGCGGTTTCTTCCTCGACCCAGACCGGGCAGCTGACCAAACAGCTCCGTGCAGGACGTAAGCTGGAAGAGATCACCGCTTCACTGCCTGCTCAGCAGCGTCAGGCGAAGATTCCGCATCCTTCCGAGCGGGTGCAGAAGGCCGCAGCTTTTGCCGCGGCAGTTGCAGCGGAACAGCCGCAGAAGAAGAGCGTCGGAAAGATTATCCGCGGATGGCTGATTGCACTGGTTGTAGCGGCGGCGATCATTTTTGCCCTCTTTTATTTTGTGATTCATATCGTCACAGTACAGGGCAGCTCGATGTCGCCCACACTGGAACAGGGAGACCGGGTTGTAATTTCCGGGCTGCTGTATACGCCGCAGCAGGGGGATATTGTGGTCACCTCGGATAACAACGCACTGAAAAAACAGCTGATCAAACGGGTTATCGCGACAGCCGGACAGACGGTTGAGATTGACGCCGAGGGCAATGTCATTGTCGATGGGAATGTGCTGGAGGAAGGATATCTTGCCGGGACAACCGCTTCGGCAGGTGATATGTCCTATCCGGTAACGCTTGGTGAGAACGAGGTGTTTGTCCTTGGTGACNNAGCCGGCAGGCTTCGGTCGGATTGATCGACGTTTCGGATATCAAGGGACGGGTCTTGTTCCGTTTTTATCCGTTTGGCTCTTTTGGCGGAGTAGACTGAGAATAGAAAAAGATTAAATGGAAGAGAAAGGGAAGTGGCAGGATGGACGCGCTTGAAAAGACACAGACTGAAGTCGAACAGCAAAAACCTTCCGCTTCGGAAACAGCGGTCGATGTGACAATATCGGAGACAGCTGAACCGGAGGGAGAAGAAACAGCTGAACAGACGGATAAGGATAAAAAGCCTCGTTCCGTGAAGGATGAGATCATTGAGTGGGTCAAGGCGTTTGTCTTTGCCGGTGTGATTGTTGCGCTGGTCTTTGGATTTGTCATCCGTCCGGTTGAGGTAAAAGGCCATTCGATGGAGCCGACGCTGCAAAACAGTGACCGGCTGATTGAGTGGATGCTGTTTTATACCCCTAAACAGGGGGATATCGTCATCCTGTCCGAGAAAACCGGATTGGATGAAGCACTGGTCAAACGGGTTATCGCGACCGAAGGCCAGACGGTGGAGATCAACGATGCCGGCGAAGTGCTGGTCGATGGTGCTCTGTTGAATGAGGATTATATTTATGAGCCGGTTGATCAGGAACACCATGGTGACTGGGATTATCCGGTAACCGTTCCGGAGGGCTGTATTTTTGTCATGGGCGACAACCGTAACCATTCGACCGACAGCCGTTTTGTAGAGGTCGGATTTGTCGACGTAGATGAGGTGATCGGCAAGGTCGTGCTTCGTCTTTCGCCGCTGTCCTCTTTTGGATTGATCAATTGATATAGAGAAAGGCCATCCCGCAGCGGATGACCGGATGATGGAGGTAATCGTGGAACAGGTTCCGGCAATTCAGTGGTTTCCCGGCCATATGGCCAAAACACGCAGACTGATGAAAGCCAATCTGCCCTATGTGGATATTATCGTAGAGCTGCGGGACGCAAAGATTCCGCTGAGCTCAGGGAACCCTGAGCTGGCTTCGATGATCGGCAGTAAAAAGCGGGTGATCCTGCTCAATAAATGCGATACTGCCGACCCAGCTGTGACTGCACAGTGGATTGAGTGGTTTAAAAGGAAAGGAATTGCGGCGATTGCGGTTGATTCCCGGAGTGGTAAGGGGCTGAATGCCTTTCTGCCGACCGTTCGTTCTGAACTGTCTGAGCTGCTGGCGCGGCGGGCAGAAAAGAACGAATCCGGCCGTCCGATACNNCGGATGATGGTGGTCGGTATCCCGAATGTCGGGAAATCATCGTTTATCAACCGGATGGCTGGGGAAAAACGGGCGCGGGTCGAAGACCGACCCGGCGTGACCCGGGAGAAACAGTGGGTTACGGTCAGTAAGGACGTCGAACTGCTGGACATGCCCGGCGTACTCTGGCCAAAGTTTGATGACCCGGCGGTCGGCGAACGGCTGGCGGTGACTGGAGCAGTCAAGGATCAGATTCTTGACCTGGAGCTGCTGGCGATGCGGCTGCTCAGTTGGATTCGGGACGGGTACCCGGAGTTGCTGGCACGGTATAAGATCACGCCGGAGATGGCGGAAGGGCTCGAGCCGTATGAGCTGCTGGAACTGGTGGGGCGTAAGCGCGGGATGCTGGTATCCGGCGGCGAGGTGAACACCGAGCGGGCTGCGATCACTGTTTTGGACGAATACCGCGGCGGTAAGCTGGGGCTGCTGTCGCTGGAGACTCCTCCGAAAGATGAATAAGCAAGGGAAAGAGGTGCTGCCGCAATGACGCTGGATGAATATGACCGTTCACTC
>DCTE01000160.1:3021-3195 GCA_002329405.1 Ruminococcaceae bacterium UBA1448
GACTCAACGACAGCAAAAAGCTGACCGAAAAAAAGCGGGAAGCGCTTTATCCGGTAATACTGGAAAAGGCAGCCGCCTGGTCGGTTGGCGTTGCGACAGTTGAGGAGATTGAAACATATAATATTCTACAGGCGACCTTCCTTGCGATGCGGCGCGCGGTCGCCGGTCTGTCGG
>DCTE01000160.1:3241-7777 GCA_002329405.1 Ruminococcaceae bacterium UBA1448
CAAGGCTGCTGGTCAAGGGGGACGGCACGTCCGCATCGGTTGCGGCGGCGTCGATTATCGCGAAGGTTTCGCGGGACCACTATATGGCGGAGGTGGCAAAGGCATATCCGCAGTATCAGTTTCCCCGGCATAAGGGATACGGGACCAAACTGCATTATGAGATGCTGGACCTTTATGGAGAGTCGCCGGTCCACCGCCATTCTTTTTTGAAAAGCTATTATCGTAAAAAAGGAGAGATTCCTCCAACAACCGGCAGCCGCGGTGAACAGCTGGCGGCTGGTTATCTGGCCGGCCAGGGGTGCGAGATTCTCGCCCGCAACTGGCATGCTCCCTGTGGGGAACTGGATATCGTGGCCCGCCAGGGGGAGATCCTCGCGTTTGTCGAGGTCAAGACCCGCGGGCCGAAGATGATCGCCTCCCCGGCGGAAGCGGTTGATTTTTCCAAGCGGCAGAAGCTGGTCGCGACGGCGGAGGAATATCTGATGCAAAACCCGCTGCAATTGCAGCCACGTTTTGATATACTGGAAATATATCTGGATGAAGACGGAGGTTTTCTCCGGGCTGATTGGCTTCAAAATGCTTTTGATGCAGTTTGACACCATCTGTAGAAAGGAAGCAGACTTATGCGTCATTTTGATTTGCACGCTGATACACTCAGTAAGTGCCTGAAAAACCGGAAAAGCCTGATACAGAATGATTTTGCGATCTCTGTCGAGCGGGGCCGGATTTTCGATGAATGGGTACAGGTTTTTGCGGCTTTTGTGCCGGATGAATACCACGGCAGCAAGGGGTATCACCGTTTCCTTTTGGAGGCGGAGCAGCTGACGAGAGCATTTGAGGAAAGTGACCAGATCGTCCCTTATGACCCGAAGAACGTCCGGCCTGGTGTCTGCAACGCGATGCTGTCGGTTGAGGGCGGCGCTGCCATGGGCGGACGGATCGAACGGATTGACGAATTGTATAAGATGGGGGTACGGATGTTTTCGCTCTGCTGGAATGGGGAAACCGACCTGGCAGGCGGAACAGCGACCGAGGCTGGACTGACCCGGCTGGGGAAGGAAGCGGTCCGGGAGCTGGAAGCGCACCGGATGATTATTGACGTCTCTCATATGAATAACTACAGTTTCTGGGATTTATGCGAAGTGGCCCAGCGGCCGTTTATCGCGTCTCATTCCAACTGCTTTGATGTTTGTTCCCACCGCCGCAATCTGGATGATGTCCAGCTGAGCGAGATCATCCGCCGCAAGGGCCTGATCGGCATCAACTTTTATCCGGTATTTGTCAACGGCGAGAGTGACGCCAGTTTTCAGGAGATCAGACGGCATATCCGGCATATCATCGCATTGGGTGGTATTGATTGTATCGCCGTCGGCAGTGATTTTGACGGAGCGGCAATGCCTTCCTGCTTGCCGTCGGTTGACCGGATTCCAGACTGGCACGCAAATCTGTGCAAACACTTCGATCCTGAGACAGTCGAGAAGATTACATTTAAAAATGCCCAGCGTTTCATGATGGAAAACCTGTAAGGCTTATCAGCTTTACAGGTTAAAATATCCAGAATATATCGGATAATTTGCCGGAATGCCGGTGAATATGCCTGATATATGCCGTAACAGTTGAAATAAAGGAGTGCAGACGATGAACTACAACAGCACCAGAGACAGCGGCTGTATCGTAACCGCCGCGCAGGCAATTGCACAGGGAATTTCACAGGAAGGCGGGCTGTTTGTGCCCGAGACCCTGCCAGCCCTGAGCCGAGATGACCTTAAGAAGATGGTCGGCATGAGTTACAACGAGAAAGCCAAGATGGTCCTTTCCCGTTTCCTGACCGATTTTACATCAGAAGAACTGGATTTCTGTGTTGATAATGCCTATAACGACCGGAAATTTGATTCTGCCAATATTTCGGAGATTTCCCGGGTCGGCGAGTCGGCCTACCTGCTGGAATTGTGGCATGGCCCGACCTGTGCTTTCAAGGATATGGCACTGCAACTGCTGCCTTATCTGATGACGACTTCTTCCCGTAAGACTGCTCCTGACAAGGAAATCGTTGTGCTGGTAGCGACTTCTGGTGATACCGGTAAAGCTGCGCTGGAAGGCTTTGCGGATGTGCCGCATACCCGGATGCTGGTATTTTATCCTGAGAATGGCGTCAGTGAGATGCAGAAGCTCCAGATGACCACCCAGTCAGGTGAAAATGTTTCAGTCTGCGCGATCAAAGGCAACTTTGACGATGCCCAGTCGGGTGTTAAAAAGATCTTTACTGACCCCGTAATTGAAGCGGAACTGGCGAAAAACGGCCAGATGTTCTCGTCTGCCAACTCGATCAACTGGGGCCGTCTTGTGCCGCAGATTGTCTATTATATTGCTGCCTACACCACGCTGGTGGAGCAGGGTGAAATTGAGATGGGTGAGACGGTCAATGTCACCGTTCCGACCGGCAACTTTGGCAATATTCTGGCGGCATATTATGCAAAACTGATGGGTCTGCCGTTTGGTAAGCTGATCTGCGCTTCCAACCGTAACCGTGTGCTGACCGATTTTATCCGCACCGGTGTTTATGACCGCAACCGTGACTTTTACACGACCACCTCTCCGTCGATGGATATCCTGATTTCTTCCAATCTGGAGCGTCTGCTCTATCAGCTGTGCGGAAGGGATGACGCGGTTATCCGCGACTGGTTTGGCAAACTGGCGTCTGATGGAAAGTATACTGTTTCGGACAGCGTAAAGGAAAAATTGCAGGCAGATTTCTGGGGCGGGTTCTGTGATGATACACAGACGGCCGCAACAATCCGAAAGACGTTTGAGGAATATGGCTATCTCTGCGATACCCATACGGCAGTTGCAATCAAGGTCTATCAGGATTACGCCGCTGAAACAGGCGATATGACCAAGTGTATCATCGCTTCGACTGCTTCTCCTTATAAATTCAACGATGCTGTTCTGACGGCGATTTCGGATGAGGAGATTCCCTCCGATCCGTTTGAACAGGCGGAGATGCTCTCCCGGATTTCCGGTACGACACCGCCTGTGTCGCTGATGGAGCTGAAGACTAAAAAGGTCCGCTTTACCGATTCGGTTGAAAAGCAGCAGATGGTCGAAAAAGTCAAGGAAATGCTGAAATAAGGAAAGGTTAATTCATGAGTCTGTTTGCCATCTCCGATCTGCACCTGTCACTGGGGGTAGATAAGCCGATGGACGTTTTCCGCGGCTGGGATCATTATGTTGAGAAGCTGGAGGAAAACTGGAAGCAGCTGGTCCGCCCGGAGGATACCGTTGTGATTGCAGGGGATATTTCCTGGGGGCTGGATCTGGCCGAGACGGTCGAGGATTTTAAATGGATTGACCGGATGCCTGGCCAGAAGATTTTACTCAAGGGCAACCATGATCTCTGGTTTTCCACCAAGTCCAAAGTTGAGCGTTTTTTTCAGGAACAGGGATTCACGACGCTGAAAATCCTGTTCAACAATGCTTACCGGTATGAAGATCTGGTTCTTTGCGGGACAAGGGGCTGGATGAACGACCAGACGGATAAAAAGGTCCTCAACCGGGAATGCGGACGGCTGCGGCTGTCGCTGGAAGCGGGAAAAAAGCTCGGCGGGACACCGGTTGTCTTTCTGCATTATCCGCCGGTATATGGAAGCGGGGACTGCCCGGAAATTCTGGAGGTTCTGCATGAATACCAGATTGAGCGGGTCTATTATGGGCATATTCACGGTTATTCAGCCGGATATGCAATCAACGGTATACGTGAAGGAATCCACTTTCAGTTGCTTTCTTGTGATTATCTCCATTTCACCCCGATGAAAATTGTCTAAATTGTTATAACTGCAAAAATGATGTCAAACTACTGGCTTTTTTTGCAAGTTTGTGGTATAATGAACCTTGCGTGTTAAGTAAATCATGTCTGCTGAAAAGATGCGCTTTTGGCGTCTGCTCCGCAGAGAATACAATAGGAAGGAATGTTTCCAATGTTAGTGTCTAAAAACCCCGTTGAAACCAACAAGTATGAGCTGATTGTCTCGGTTCCTGCCGAGGAATTTGCTGCTGCCTGCGATAAGGTATTCAAAAAGAGATCCAAACAGTTCCAGGTTCCTGGCTTCAGAAAAGGCAAAGCGCCCAGAAAGACCATTGAAAAGCTGTACGGCGAAGGCGTCTTCTTTGAAGAAGCAGTCAATGATGTCGCTCCTGTCGCTCTGCAGGCTGCTTATGACGAGTCCGGCCTGGAGATCGTTGTCAGACCCGAAGTCGAAGTTACTGCTGTCTCCAAAGAAGAGGGCGTTACGATGAAGGCTGTCTGCATCGTAAAACCTGAGGTCGTTGTCAAGAATTACAAGGGCATCAAGGCTTCTAAGGATGTCGCTCCGGTTACCGATGAAGAGGTCGACGCTGAGATCGAGAGAATGCGCAACCGCAATGCCCGCACCATCTCTGTTGAGGACCGCGCGGCTGCAAATGGTGATATCGTCAATATCGACTTTGAAGGTTTCGTTGATGACAAGGCTTTCGAGGGCGGCAAAGCTGAGAGATTTA
>DCTE01000071.1:0-670 GCA_002329405.1 Ruminococcaceae bacterium UBA1448
CCCCAACCAGCAGCTTTTCAAACAGCGTCTGGCTGCCGCTTGTCTCATCCCGCTGGAAGGCTACGATCGGCTGATCATTCCCGCCGAGTTCCGCCCAGTTTGCGACTGAACCGGTATAAATATTCCGCAGCTGATCCTGTGTCAGCGATTCAATCGGGTTCTGTTCATTGACGATAAAAACCAGCGCGTCACGGCCGATTGCTGTCACTTCCAGCTCAGGCCCCTGAGCCAGCTGTTCTTTGGTGCTTTCCGGTGCCTCATAAACGAGCAGCAGATCAGCGTCCCCATTGGACAACGCAATCCAGGACTGGGAAGTCTTACTTGCATAAACATAGCTTTCCGCCTGCTCGGTGTCAATTCCGCAGACCTTGCCAAGCACCGCCGCCATCAGCGGCATTGTCGCAGTCGAACCATCCACCGTCGGGTATTCCTCAAGGCTCATCAGCGGTTGAACTGAAGCATCTGTTTCATCCGGCGATGAGATATCAGACGCGGCTTCTTCGGATGATGCTTCCTCTGAAGACTCACTCTGTATCGACTCTGAAGATGGGGTCGATTGTTCAGAGATCTCATCCGTCTTCTGGTTGCAGCCACAAAGCATTGCGCCGAGTGCCGCGACCAATAAGCAGGATATCCATCTGCGCATATATATTTCTCCTTTCACCTTTCT
>DCTE01000071.1:694-5955 GCA_002329405.1 Ruminococcaceae bacterium UBA1448
ATCCGTTTCCAGAGCCAGTTGCCTTCTATGTCCATAAATCCATAGGAAAAGCCTTTGCTGACAAACAAAGGCCCCTCCTGCTGCGGAAAGCCATAACTGGACAGCCCTTCGATCAGCAGGCTGCCGTCGGCATCCAGCAGGTCATAAAGCACTTTACTGCCAAACTGATAGCTGGCGATCAGCAACTGGCCTGTCAAAAGCGAGCTGACCCAGGTGTATCGGCTNNAGTCGGCAAACCATATGGTCACGCCCGGCTGCTGCCAGTCGGCGTCATTCTCCATCACCAGCCCGCCGCTGATACACGTCAGATTCTTCCCCTCCTGTGCGGGATAGCTGCCGGCCAGCTCGCCCGAAAGGGTGAGCAGATCCAGACCGCCGTCCAGCCGGGTGATGCCGACATAACGGTCGCCTTCCGACCAGTTGGAAGAGAAATAGCTGCATATCTGCGGTTCTTCATAGCAAGGTGCCTGCACAACACTGTTGCCGTTCACATCCCGCCAGGCTTTGACCCCATCTATACAGTACAGGAAATAGTTTTCCCCCTGGTCGATGATCTCCCCGGACGAAATATCGTAAACCTGATATTCCTCCCCCGTCTTGCAGGTCACCAGCCCTTCGCCGCAGACCATCTGCGCATTCTCGATCAGCTTTCCGTCAGAAGGAGAATAGTACTGAGAGCGGCTCCCTCCGGTCGATTCATCATACTGGTTGAGCGCGATATACCCTGGCAGGTCATAAAGGGCATAGCCGTTCCAGCCGGGAAAACTGGCGACTTCCGACAGATCATCCGCCCGGTAGACGGCCGTATTGCTGCTGCCATCGTCCAGGTAACTGGTCGCGCATAAATAGCCGTCCACCCCATAAAAACTTTGGGCAACTTCCAAATTCGCAGTTTCCCCTGTTTGCAGGTTGTACAGCCTGGAAGCCGCTTCCGAATAGAAGTCGGTGGTGGTGACCAGCCAGTCGCCGATCATCTGGGGGTAACTCCCAGACATTTCTGTCAACAGCTGTCCACCTCGGTCGTAAATTTGGGTATAGTAGCTGTCCTGCCGGACGAGGGTAACATAAAAGTATTCCGCATCCGCCTCGTCCCCCAGTAGCCCGGCACTTCCCTTTCCGTCATAAACGATCTCCCCGCCGCAAAGGACGGTCGTCAGCTGGCTGCCGTCCGGCATATTGGCCACCCGCAGTTTGCCGTCGTCGGGAAGCTGGCTGTCAGCGGCCATCTCCTGCTGTCCGGCGTCTGAAGATGATGTGCCCCCATCGCTGCCGGACAGCTCCGCGGATACGCCGTCTTCCGTGGAGGATACTTCCGGCGGCTGGCTGCCGGTCGATGCGGGCGATTGCCCGCAGGCGGACAAAAAGGCAACCGCCAATGCCGCTATAAGTAGAAGTTTTCTGCTGAATTCCTTATTTTGATTGTCGTTATGCATTTCATTCACTCCTGGTGCACCTTTTCACCTGTCAAATGGATGCTTCATGCCCATTCCGGCTCTCTCCACAGCCAGTTCCCTTGCAGGTCCATCAATCCGACACGCTCATCCTCCATCACAACCAGCAGCCCTGTCTCGGAAGACGGCGCATAGACCGAGGACAGCCCTTTGATCAGCAGATTGCCCTGGTCATCGACAACGCCCATCGTGTAATCGCTCTGCTGGGCGGAAAAATACTGCTGTCCATCCACTTCACACAGCGGCCAGATATTCATCAGCCCTTCAAACTGGTATTCTCGGCCATCCGGCGCAAGCAGTCCTACTCCAGTTTCTGACCGCATCATAACCCAGCCGCCGCCGACAGAAAAACTGTCGACCCCCTCTTCCGGCTCAACATGGCTCACCAGCTGTCCATCCTGGGTCAGGATATCCAATGCCCCGTCGGCAAGACAGACAATAACATACTGATCATTATAGTCATCGTACTGGACATACTGCACCGGCATGATCATATCATCATAACAGATTGCCGAGCAATAATAACTGCCGTCGCTTTCCTGCCAGNNTTGATGCTGTCCGACCAGTACCAATACTCCATTCCGTCGTTCACCGGCATCTGATCACCGTCTGGCAGCAGCAGCCGGTAATCACCTTCCTTGCCCAGCAATACCGCGTCCCCGACTACCCGCCGGTAATCGGGAAACATTTCTTCACGACCCAGGTCATACAACCAGACCTGTTCAAAATCTTCATTAAACAGCAGCAGACTGTCATCCGGGACCGGTGCATACTGCCAGCTGCCGGAAACACCGTAATAACCGTCAAATTCCTGAATCACCGACAGGTCTTTTATTCGGACAACCAGCGTCTTAGGAGCAGTGCTGGAATCCTGTTGGATACAGACAGTCAGCCGTTCCTCGTCCAGCGAACGGACGACGCATCGTCCCGGTTCCCAAACCGTCTCACCCGAAAGGCCGATAAATGCAACATCAGTCGAAAAAATATAGCCGTCTGCCTCGGTCACTTCATAGTTACCCCGGACAATATAGTCCCCCGCAACCAGCAGGATGGAACGCTGGTCATAACCGGTCAGCCGGCTGCCGCTGCTGTCAAACAACGCGGTCTCTCCATCCGTGCCAGTGCCGGACGGTTTTATATAATAAGCCTTTGTCCGATCAGCGGCGTCATAGATCAGCGTCAGGCTACCCATGTCCACCAGCCCACCGGCATTCAGAAGATAGCTGCCATTGCTGCTGCCGGTATAGATGATTCCGCCGGGAATTTTGTCAAAACCGGGGATGATCTCCGGTTGTTNNGTTGTTCCGAAGAGGAAGATGATGATGAAGATTCGGATATTTCGGACGAGGCCTCGGAAGAGGAAATATCCGTTGTCTGCACATTGCCGCAGGAAGACAACAAAAATAATAATATTGCTATCCAGATGTATTTTTTCATATATTGCGATCCTCCCTTAATATGGGAATACCAATATCTGTACGCTTTTTTAAATAATACGTTTTTCCCGCAAAAAAAGTTGCAAAATGGACGGATTTATTTTCCATTTTTGTTGACTGTGCAAAACGTCCCCGGTTGGTCTGGAGTAATTGACAAAAAGGAGAAAATCCATTATAATTGTATAAGCATTTTTATGCTCACTGGTTGGCTTCCGGTTTGACCGGACAGTCTTTTGGCGGAAATTCCCGCATATATATTGAATTCCGCAGGCGGTCCCCGCCCGGAACAGAAAGGAATGAAAATGGATGAACGAGAATCTGTGCATGGGCTGCATGGAAAATAAAGGCGATCTCAGCGTCTGTCCTTACTGCGGCTACTCTGAAAGCGCGCCGCGTATCCAGTCCTGCCTTGCCCCTCGTTCCCTGATTGGCGGCCGTTATCTGGTCGGAAAGGTCCTTTCCTATAATGGCGAAGGCGTTACATATATCGGTTACGATACCGTTTCCGACCGCAAGGTCGCGGTCAGAGAATTTTTCCCTGAAGCACTGGTCACCCGCGCTGCTGATGGACGGACGGTCGAAATTCGTCCCAACTGTCAGATACAGTTTAAAACCTATCTCAGCGATTTCCTTGAGGTGAATGAAAAAATCGCCCATCTCCGCTCGATCTCCAGCCTTGCCCAGATTCTGGATATCACCGAAGACTGTGAGACGGTCTACGCGATTTCTGAATACCCGCTGGGTGAAACACTGGAACAGTTTTTGCAGCGCAGGGGCATGATGCTGACCTGGGGAGAAACCTATGATCTGATGATGCCGGTTATCCGCACGATGCAGCTGATTCATGAGGATGGGATTATCCACCGGGGAATCAGCCCTTCCACTCTGTACATCACCAGTTCCGGCAAGGCCAAACTGTCCGGTTTCGGTATCAGTGCTGTCCGCGCTGCCCGTACCGAACTGACCGCCGAACTGTTCCCCGGATTTTCCGCACCGGAACAGTACTCGACCACTTCCCCTCACGGGACCTGGACGGATGTCTACGCAATCTGTGCAGTCCTTTATCTTTGTGTGACCGGCATTGCGCCGCCAGAGGCACTGATCCGTTCGCCTGAAACCGGACTGATCCGCCCTCGGGAACGCAACGAAACTGTCCCAACCAAAGTCTCTTCGGCAATGNNCCGGCCGGATGACCGCATCCGTACCATTCCTGAACTGAGCAGCCGTCTGCTTCCTTCCAAGCCAATTGCCGGCGGGGACGCTCCGACTGTTGCAATCCCTGCCATCCCCTCCGGGACGGCAGAAAAGGCGCACGCTGACGCACAGCCCCGTTACCCGGATACACCTGTCCGCCATACCCCTGCGCAAAGCGGCGAAGCTCCCCGCACCCAGCGCAATACCGGCTCCCGCCCGGCTGTCAATGGCCAGCGTCCCGCTCCTCAGCAGCGCAGCCCTCAGCAGCGCAACANNGGCACAGCGCGGCAATGCCCAGCAGCGTGGAAATGCTCCACAGCGCGGCGGCAACGCTCAGCAGCAACGCAGCAACCAGCGGCCGGTTCAGGGAAACCATGTCTCAGCCAAAGAAATTGAAAAAAAGAAGGAACGCAATGTCGTACTGACGGCAATGTTTGTCACACTGCCGATTTTACTGATTATTCTGATTTTCACCTTCTGGTTCCTGTTCGGTGGGAAGAACAGCAATAAAGATTCTTATAAAAACAGCATCGTCACTTCTGACAGCAGTTCGAACGATGGTTCTTCCAGTTCCGGGTTTGGCAATTATACCCCTCCGGTCAGCAGCTCTTCCTCTGATTCGGGGCAGTCATCGGAGGATAGCTCTTCTGAACCTTCTTCTGAACCCTCCTCTGAACCTTCTTCCGAAAGCTCGGAAGAATCCAGTGAACCGACCTGGTCGATGATCCAGCTGGTCGGACGGCAGCTGGAGGATGTACAGCAGGATGGTGAAGTGACCGGCCATATCACGATTGACTCCAACATCGAGTTTGTCTACAGCGAAAGTGCCGCGCAGGGCGAAATCATCTGGCAGGATATCGCAGTCGGTACCCCACTGGAAAAGGGTGCTACCGTCCGTATCAAGGTCAGCTGCGGCAGTCGGTATGTCGTAATCCCCGACTGGGAAAAATGTAGCCAGGAGGAATATGAGCAGAAGCTCAACGAGCTCTCTATCCCATATAAGGTGGAAAAGAAAATCAGTACCGACTATCCCTCCGGTTACGTCATCGGCACCGACCATATGGCCGGCACTAAAGACGATCTGGAAAGTGGTACGACTATCACAATCTACGTCTGTGAAAATAATCAGAGTTATTAACTGAATCACAAACAGGAAAGGACGACCGTTATGAAAAAAGGA
>DCTE01000167.1:0-345 GCA_002329405.1 Ruminococcaceae bacterium UBA1448
CCGCCGGTTACTTTCAAAATCGGTTCCAGTTTCGGATGCAGGAATTTGATGTCCTCCGGGTGTTCCCGGTTGTGGATAAATACCGGAATCGAGGAAGCTGGTCCCGGCCGGAAAATCGAGGTCGCGGCGGTCAGGTCTTCAATATTGCGCGGTTTCATCTGAACCAGCATCTGCCGCATCCCTGATGACTCAAACTGGAAAACACCGTCGGTATCCCCCCGTGAGAACATCTCGTAGACCTGCGCGTCATCCAGCGGCAGATTTTTGACCGAAAAGTCCGGCTGGTTCCTTCTGATCAGCTCCTCGCAGTCGTGGATAACCGTCAGGTTGCGCAGCCCGAGAAAG
>DCTE01000167.1:404-7197 GCA_002329405.1 Ruminococcaceae bacterium UBA1448
CCTGACGCGAGAGAGTCAGCAGCCGGCGGACCGCCGGGTCGTTCTGCTCCATCTCCCGCAGTTCCCGTACCTCTGAGATCGCACGGTCAAGCGAGATGTGCAGCGTCTGGGGAATCAGCCTGGCGACCCTGTCGACCGCCGAATAGCTCATCCCGAGTGCCCGTCCGACATCCCGCACAGCCGCACGCGCCGCCAGTGTCCCGAAGGTGACAATCTGGGCGACATGATCGGCACCGTATTTGCGGATGACGTAGTCGATAACCTCCTGCCGCCGTACATAGCAAAAGTCGATGTCAAAGTCGGGCATGCTGACCCGCTCCGGGTTTAAAAACCGTTCGAAAATCAGCCCATAGGCCATCGGGTCGACGCCTGTGATTCCGATACAATAGGCGAGCAGACTCCCGGCGCCGCTGCCGCGCCCCGGTCCGACCGGGATACCCTGGGATTTGGCATAGCGGATAAAGTCATAGACAATCAGATAGTAGTTGACATACCCCATCCGGGTGACGACATCCATCTCATAGTCCCATCGCTTTTGCAGTTCGGGGGTAACCCGCCCATACCGCTTGATCAGCCCGCGGGCCGCAAGGTCGCGAAAATATTTGAGGTTGTCCTGTCCGTTCGGCGGGGTGAACGCCGGAAGCTGGGTATGCCCGAATTCAAAATCCAGCTGACAGCGGGCGGCGATCTTTGCGGTATTGTCGATCGCGTCATGAAACTGCGGCAGGGCCAGTCGCATCTCCTCCTCCGACTTCATATAGAATTCTTCGGTCGGGAAGGCGAGCGGGTTGTCGTCGTTGACCGTCCGTCCGGTCTGAATCGCAATCAGAACCTTCTGCATCCCGGCGTCCTCCCGCCGCAGATAATGGCAGTCGTTGGTCGCGACCAGCGGGATGCCGGTGTCGTCCGACAGCATCCGCAAAGAGGGAAGTATCTTCTGCTGCTGAGGCAGGCCGTGGTCCTGTACCTCGATAAAGAAGTTGTCTTCGCCGAAAATCTGCCGGTATTGCAGTGCAGCCTTTTTCGCGCCTGCATAGTCGTTCATCACCAGCCGCCGCGGGATTTCTCCGGCCAGACATGCCGACAGCGCGATCAGCCCTTCATGGTATCGTTCCAGCAGTTCCAGGTCGACACGCGGTTTGCTGTAAAAGCCTTCGATTGACGACAGCGACACCATTTTGATCAGGTTTTTGTAGCCGGTTTCGTTTTCACACAGCAGAATCAGGTGAAACGGAGCGGAGTCCAGCTTGTACTCCTTCTGGAACCGGGAACGGGGCGCGACATATACTTCACACCCGACAATCAGCTTGATACCGGCCTTTTTGCAGAGCTTATACAACTCAATAACCCCATACATCACCCCGTGGTCGGTGATGGCGACGGTACCCTGTCCCAGTTCCTTTGCCCGGGCCGGGATGTCCCGCAGCCGGCAGGCGCCGTCCAGCAGGCTGTATTCGGTATGCAGATGAAGATGGACAAACGCCATCACGGCACCTCCTTACGGTTATACAGTTTCGATTATTCTGGAATCTGGCCGGTGATACAGTGGATGTTGCCGCCGCCGATCAGGATGTCCCGCGCCGGGATCTGGATGATCTCGCGGGTCGGGAACAATCCGGCCAGAATCGCGGCCGCCTTGTTGTCGTTCGGGTCGCCAAAGGCGGGCATGACCACTGCGCCATTGGAAATGTAGAAATTGACATAGCTTGCCGCCAGCCGGTCGCCGGGAACACGGGTTGGTTCACCATCCATCGGGTCGAGTGCATCGCAGTCCTCTTCATCAACTGTGATCGGGGAGGGGAGCGGGAGCAGGTGTACTTTCAGTTTCCGTCCCTTTGCGTCGGTTACCGATTGCAGGTAGTCCAAGTCGGCCTTGCTCATCGGGTACTGCGGGTCGGATTCATTGTCTGTCCAGGCAAGCACGACTTCACCCGGTGCGGTAAAGGCGCAGACATTGTCAACATGTTCGTTGGTCTCGTCCAGATAGATACCATAGGGGAGCCAGAGCACTTTTTCAGCACCCAGTGTGTCGCAGAGATGCCGGGTGATCTCCTCTTTGGTCATCTGCGGGTTGCGTCCGCCGGAAAGCAGGCAGCTTTCGGTCACCATTACGGTACCTTCGCCGTCCGAATGAATCGAGCCGCCTTCCAGGATAAACGACTGCTGGTCATAGCAGTCGACGTCCAGCAGGTCGCACATCTTTTTCGCTGCCTTGTTGTCTCTGTCCCATGGGAAATACAGACCGTCATACAGGCCGCCCCAGGCGTTGAACCCCCAGTCGATGCCCCGCAGTTCGCCTTTGTCATTTTTGACAAAGGTCGGGGTGATATCCCGCGCCCATGCGTCGTCGGTCGACATTTCGACGACCTTTACTTCGGGCGGAAGCGAAACCCGCGCGTTTTCATACTGGGCAAAGGAAGCAAGGACGATCACCTTTTCCGAGCGGGCAATTGCCTTGATCACATTGGTGAACGCACGCCTTGCGGCATATCCGCCGTTCGCCCAGGAGTCGGCACGCTCCGGCCAGATCAGAAAACAGCCGCGGTGACGTTCAAATTCCGCCGGCATTCTGAAACCATCTTCGCGTGGAAGGGTGTGTAAAATTTTCATATGAAACCTCTTTTATTATTGGACTTCTTCGTTCAGAAACTCGTGCAGTGCCGCATATGCCTGCGGAAAATGCTTTTTGATGTTCAGCGGCTTAAAGTCAGGGCCGACAAAAGCATGGTCGGTCTGTCCGCTCGCAATCTCGCTGCCGTCCCGCAGGACACGGTAGCAGAAGCTGACCCGTGCCGCCGTCAGTTTGCAGACAGCTGTCTCGATCACCAGGTCGTCTTCATACAGCGCAGGGATTTTGTACCGGCAGTCCAGCCCGGTCAGCGGCAGCAAAAGCCCCATCTTTTCAAGATCGCGGTAGCGGATGCCCGCCTCACGGATCATCTCGGTGCGCGCCTGCTCAAACCAGATTGCATAGCAGGAATGATGGGCAATCCCCATCTGATCGGTCTCGGCATAGCGGACCTGAATATGGGTTTGGGTGGTTTTCATCGGAAACCTCCTTTGCCGGGGAACTGTTTCCCGGACTTTTTATACACAGGCTTTTTATGCCCGGATTTTCTGGGAGCGGCCAGGCTCTTTTGGGCAAAGGGACGGGGCTGCTCAGGCTTTTTTTGCGGTTTGGATGGCATGGGTTTTGCAGCTGGCTTTTTCTTTCGGACTGAATAGCCAAAGCTGCCCAGCTTTTCGCCCAGCGAAAAATACTCACCATGTGCATAGGCAACCATTCCGATTTTTTCCAGTGCCAGCCGTCCGCTCTCTTCAAACAGCCATTCCTCCGCTTCAATCGCGACGATTTCCGCTAAAAACATATCGTGGCTCCCGAGCGGGATCACCTCTTTGACCTTGCAGGAAAAACTGACCGGACACTCGGCAACCGCAGGCGCCGATACCCCTGCCGCCGGTACCGCAGTCAGGCCGCAGACGGAAAATTTATCGGTATTGCGCCCCGATCTGACCCCGCAGAAATCCAACGTGCGGGCCATTGATTCGCGCGGCAGGTTGATGACAAACTCCCCTGATTCCTTGATCAGCGGGTAGGAGTACCGCTCCGGCCGGACCGAAATGGACACCATCGCCGGATGGGTGCAGACGGTTCCGACCCAGGCGACAGTCAGCAGGTTGGGTTTTTCGACCGTCCCGCAGGAGACCAGTACCGCCGGAACAGGGGACAGAAGTGCCCCTGGTAAAATCTGTTTTTTCATGTGATTTTGTTCCTTTATCTGATTGTTCGTCAGTCAAGTGTCGTCAGCATTTTTGCAGCNNCGCCTGGTGTCCTCCCGAATGGGTGTCCAGTACGCCGACCGGCAGCATCCCCGCAATCCCGGCTGCACTGAGTGCCGCCGCGACATCGTCCAGCACCGCGCACTGGCCGGCCGGGACGCCAAGTCTTGCGGCTGAGATTCGCCAGATACCCGGGTCATTTTTACCCGGCCCGTCGGTCCCGGCGGTGATGATGCTGTCAAACAGGCCGGTAATCCCGTGCCGGTTAAGGCAGGGGAGTGCCAGTTCCTTGGAAGACGCGCTGGTGATACCGAGTTTGTACCCTTCCGCTTTCAGCCGTTCCAGCAGCGGGCGCGCCTGCGGTTTGAGTGGGACATGATAGGTATAGGCCTCCACCGCCATCTGATGCCATTCTTCCATCAGTGCCTCGGGTGTTTCATCCAGGTGGAACCGCTGGATGGTATATTCAGCGGTCGCACGGAATCCAAGCGGGGTGATCGCTTCCATATAGTCAGGCGGCGGAGTCAGCCCCCGTTTGCCCAGAAAATCAATGTCGATCTGTGCCCAGACCCCCATCGAGTCGAATAGCGTCCCGTCAAGATCAAAAATAACCGTCGTAATCTCTTTTGGAAAAGTCAGTTCAGTTGGTGGGATAATTTTTTTCATGCTTTATCCTCATTTCCTGGCAAAGAACTGCTCGATTTCAGCCTTTGCGGCCTGAACCGACCCCTGCGCGAAAAACGGCTTACCGCCGCCGCGTCCGTTCAGCGCTGTATTCATCTCTTTGACCAGTGCCCGCAGGTCGCCGTCTTTCTCGCCGACCGCGTATTTATAGCCTTCCTGGTCATTGCCGGAAAAAACAGCGCACCATCCTTCCCGTTTTTCGGTCAGCAGGCCGGTCAGCCGGCGCAGTCCGTCGGGCGTCAGCCCATCCTTGAACAGCAGCAGGTTTCCTTCGCCGGCGTATTCTTCAGCCCATACCGCAAACAGGCTGTCTTCCAGTGCCGCTGCCCGCGCTTTTGCTGCCGCCAGTTCGCTTTCCAGCCGGTGGACGGCACTTGCGGCGGCATACGGCTTGACCGACAGCGAACGGGAGATCTCCAGCGTTTGATTCATCCAGTCCCGGCTGATATCCAGCGCACGTTTGCCGCAGGCCATCTCCACCCGGACGCCGCCTTTCCAGTTCTGGACGGTCAGCAGCCGGATCTGGCCGACTGCGCCCGAGCTTGCGACATGGGTGCCGCAGCAGGCGCACCGGTCGGCTCCCGGGAATGCGACAATCCGCACATCGCCGGTCAGTTCCTTTTTGCTCCGGTATTCCATCGCGGCGAGCGTTTCAGGGTCGGGCCAGCAGATTTCGATTGGATGGTTTTCCCAGATATAGCGGTTGGCGCGGTCCTCGGCCTGACGGAGCGTTTCAATGTCCAGCGGTAAACTGAGATCAATATAGACGTTTTCCGGCGTCAGATGGAACCCGACATTGTCACAGCCGGTCATCTCATGCAGGATGCCGCTGATGATGTGTTCGCCCGAATGCTGCTGCATCAGGTCAAACCGCCGCTCCCAGTCGATCTGGCCGTGCACCGTTTCACCCACCTCGATCGGTGCAGCGACAGTATGCCAGATTTCGCCGTCCGATTCGTGCACCTCGGTCACGGCAATATCGTTTAAAGTCCCGGTATCATAGGGCTGTCCGCCCCCTTCCGGGTAAAAACAGGTCTGGGTCAGCCGGACCTGAAACTTGCCTTTATATGCACGGGTTTCAGCGACAACTGCCTCAAACTGTGTCTGATAGGGGTCATTGTAAAATAGTCTGATGGTCTGCAAATCTTCTCCCAACCTTTATCCTGTATTTCTTTTATTGTACCACATTTATTGGATTTTTGCCAATGGATGCCACTGTGACTGCAACAAATCCGAACAAATGTACCGTTTTCCATATTATACCAGAATAAACGGCTGCTGTAAAGCCAAACACCGGTTTTTCAATAAAAAATCGGATACCCCGCTGCCCCTGACAGGGCGGTGGGATATCCGGTCTTTAATCATCAGGATGTGATCATCCTGATGGATTGGCGGCTTCAATTTTTTCCCGCAGTTTTCTTGCGGCGGCGGACACATCCGGCTGCCCGAGAATCGCCGAGACGACCGCGACGCCGTTGACCCCGGCTTCAACCGGCAGATGAAGATTGTCTGCGTTGATGCCGCCGATGGCGGTTACTGGGATATCGACGGCGGCGAGAATCTGAGACAGGGTGGAAAGGGTCATCGGCTGAGCTTCCGGTTTGGCACCGGAAGGGAAGAGGGCGCCGCACCCGAGATAATCGGCGCCGTCCTGCTCGGCCTGCACAGCCTGTTCGACCGTTTTGGCGGTGACGCCGATCAGCTTATTGGGCCCAAGGATTTTCCGGGCGATCGTACAGGGGATGTCCGACTGCCCGAGGTGGACACCCGCTGCATCACAGGCAAGCGCGATATCCACCCGGTCGTTGATAATCAGCGGGATGCCGTACCGGTCGGTTATCTCCCGGACCTGGAGTGTTGTTTCGAGAAACTTCCGGGAATCCGTATTCTTTTCCCGCAGCTGGACCAGGGTCACGCCGCCCCGGATGGCTTGCTCCACCTTCCCCGGCAGATCGCCTTCCGACAGCCGCGGGTCGGTTACCAGATAAAGGGTCAGATCAAACTGTGGTTTCACAGCAAAAGCACTCCTTCCGCATTCTGTATCCCAGCAAGCGATATTGCGTCAAACAGCGCTGTATGGAAACTTCCGAGTTTGCAGCCCGCCTTTTTGGCGGCATATTCTCCGGCGCGGTTCATCATCTGGATGCCGCAGGCGGCACTGAGTGCCGCCTTATCCGGCATCGTAGCCAGAAACGCGCCGATCAGCGCCGAGGTCATGCAGCCGGTCGCTGTTACCCTTGTGAGCAGCGGGCTTCCGCCATGCAGCGGAAAGCGCTGCTTTCCGTCCGAAACCCAGTCGGTTTCGCCGGTCACGGCTGCTGTGCAGCCG
>DCTE01000167.1:7206-8857 GCA_002329405.1 Ruminococcaceae bacterium UBA1448
TAATGGGCGGCGGCTGCCGCCGCCGCCTGACCGGGCGCGGATGCGCCCGGAACATCGGCGGGCTGCAGCCCGCCAACAGGCGTATCGGTCGCGGAGACTGTATCGGCATCGAGAGAGGCAAGCGCACTGATTTCCGACAGGTTGCCCCGAATCACTGTGACCGCACCGGTCGCGAGAATTTCTGCAACAGCTTGTCGCCGGAACGCACTTGCGCCGACCCCAACGGGGTCAAGCAGCACCGGCAGACCGTGCTGCTTTGCAGCCTCTGCCGAGCGGAGCATCGCCTGGAGTTTTGATTCGGTCAGCATCCCGATATTGAGCACCAGCCCGTCCGACTGAGCCGTGATTTCGGCGGATTCTTCCGGCGCTTCGGCCATCACCGGTTTTGCACCGGCTGCAAGAAGGATGTTTGCGCAGTCGGTGAGGGAAACGCCATTGGTAATGCAGTGAATAAGCGGCCGGCACTGGCGTAAAAGCCGGATACAGTCCTGATATTCTTTTTCGGTCATCATCGGATGATTACTTCTCAATCGGGACGAAATCGTCGCAGAACTCGACTGCTTCACCGTTTAAGATCTTATTGACGGTGCGGACAGCGCACATCTTGCCGCACATCGAGCAGGAATGCTTTTCTGCCGGCGGAACCGAGTTGTAGTACCGCCGCGCCTTTTCCGGGTCAATCGAAAGGGAGAACTGGCGTTCCCAGTCAAGACGGTTGCGGGCTTCGGCCATCTGATTGTCCCAGTCGCGTGCACCGGGCAATCCGTTTGCAACGTCGGCGGCATGGGCGGCAATTTTCGAGGCGATGATTCCTTCCCGGACATCCGACAGGTCAGGCAGACGCAGGTGTTCAGCCGGTGTGACATAGCACAGGAAGTTCGCGCCATTCATAGCCGCGATTGCGCCGCCGATGGCAGAGGTGATATGGTCATAGCCTGGGGCGATGTCGGTGACAATCGGCCCCAGGACGTAAAAGGGCGCACCATGGCAGAGCCGTTTTTCCATCTGCATATTTGCGGCAATTTCGTTCATCGCCATATGTCCGGGGCCTTCGACCATGACCTGGACATCTTTTCTCCATGCCCGTTCGGTCAGGTATCCCAGCTCGATCAGTTCGGAGATCTGCGCTCCGTCCGACGAGTCGTCAATACACCCCGGACGCATTGCGTCACCCAGCGAGATGGTGACGTCATACTCCCGCAGGATGTCCAGCACGTCGTCATAATACTCAAACATCGGGTTCTCTTTGCCGTTCATCTCCATCCAGGCAAACAGCANNCGGGAAACGATATTCATTTTCCGGCCCTCTCTGCGGAAGGCTTCGACCGCCCGGCGGTTGATACCGGCATGGATGGTCATGAAGTCGACACCTTCTTTTGCATGTGCTTCAATAACCTTCAGAAAGTCGGAGACGGTGATGTCCCGCAGGTCTTTTTCCAGATAACCAATTGCATCATACATCGGTACCGTTCCGATCATGGCAGGGGAATAGTCGACCAGTGCTTTGCGGAAATCACGGGTTTTGCCATAATTGGACAGGTCCATGATGGACTCTGCGCCCATCTCAACCGCCATTTTGACCTTGTTCATCTCCTGGGTGTAGTCGACGCAGTCCCCCGAAATGCCGAGGTTGACATTGATTTTGGTACGC
>DCTE01000167.1:8877-15532 GCA_002329405.1 Ruminococcaceae bacterium UBA1448
CCTGCCGCAACACGGCGGATCAGTTCGTCTGCGGACATATTTTCCTTTTTCGCGACAATTTCCATCTGCGGGGTCAGGATGCCTTTTTTTGCGGCTTCCATCTGGGTGTGGTAATCTCTCATCTTGTCAAGTCCTTTCTGTTGTATCGGTACCGGGCGTCCTGTCCTGCAAAACGCCGGGGATCAGATAACCGTGGTTGAGTGGACCGTGTCCATGACCCATCGCAAGGGTGTGCAGCATGGCGTCAGTCAGATAATTCTTGGCTGCGGCGATTGCCTCCTTCATCTCCAGCCCTTTTGCCAGATATGCAGTGATGGCCGCTGAGAGGGTACAGCCGGTTCCATGGGTGNNATGGTCTCGATGCGCGGGGCGGAAAAACCGGTAAAGGTTATCCCGTCATAATATAGATCATAAGCGTCCCCGTCCAGATGGCCACCTTTCACCAGCACTGCCCCCGCGCCCATCCGTACCAGCTTTTTGGCGGCTTGTTTCCGGTCGGACTCGGTTCGGATTTGGGTGCCGGTCAGCAATGACGCTTCAGGAATATTCGGGGTCAGCAGGGTTGTCATCGGCAGCATTTCCCGGGAAAAGAGGTCGATCGCTTCCATTTCCAGCAGTGGGGTCCCGTCCTTTGCGGCGAGTACCGGGTCGATGACCAGCTGTGGCGGCGGGAACTGCCGGAAAGACTGCATCACTGCCTTCATCTGTTCTATGCCGGCGAGCATCCCGACTTTGACAGCAGCCGGGGGAATATCGCTGCATACCGAATTCATCTGTGCGCCGACGACGCCGCCGGGCAGCGGGTATGTTGACTGGACGCCGGTCGTATTTTCGGCGACAACTGCCGTGATGACGCTCATCCCATACACCCCGCAGGCCAGGAAGGTTTTCAGGTCTGCCTGAATGCCCGCGCCGCCGCTGGGGTCGCTGCCCGCGACCGACAGTACCGCCGGCAGCGTCATCTCAATCGCTTTCATCGCTGTGACCATCCTTTCTTCACCGGTTCTGACAACAGGTTTCGCTGTGGCAATAAAAAACGCCTGCTCGGATGAACAGGCGTTTTGGCTTTAAAAATGCTTGCTCCCTACGACAGTATGAACTGACAGGTTCCAAGGGTCAGGTTTTACCTTCTCAACGCCGCCGGTTGCCCGGCATTGTCCCCCTGCAATCAGAAATATTCGGTTTTCTGGCATTATACCATATTTTTCTGCAAATGTAAATTCCGCAATGAAACTTTTATCATAGGCGAACGAAGAGCACAGGCACTGTGCAGCAGGATGTGTCGAGCGGTGAAACGACGTTCGTTTGCTGAGCACTTGGAGCGTGGCATCACATCGGCAAATAGGGAGCACAGGCACTGTGCTAGGGGTGGAGCTGCCAGTCGATGTTCATGCCGTACTGGTTGAGGAAACGGGTCGCCTGGGAAAAATGCCGGCACCCGAAAAATCCGTTGTAAGCCGATAACGGGCTTGGATGCGCCGCTGTCAGCACCAGATGGGCAGGATTGTCAATCAACGGCATTTTCTGCCGGGCGTTCGCTCCCCACAGCATAAAGACAATCGGGGTCTGCCGTTGATTCAGTTTTCGGATAATCGCATCGGTAAACTGTTCCCATCCCATTCCGCGGTGGGACCCTGCCTGTCCGGCACGCACGGTCAGTACCGTGTTGAGCAGCAAAACCCCCTGCTGGGCCCATTCGGTCAGACATCCATGTCCGGGGTTGACAAACCCGATATCCTCTGCCATTTCCTTATAGATGTTTTGCAGTGAGGGCGGAATCGGTACCCCTTTCTGCACCGAAAAAGACAGCCCATGTGCCTGGCCTGGGCCGTGATAAGGGTCCTGTCCGAGGATGACCGCCTTGACATTTGCGTATGGTGTCAGCCGCAGGGCGTTGTAGATGTTGACCATCGAAGGGTAGATGGTATGCTGTGCGTATTCATTTGCCAGAAACTGCTGGAGCTGCTTAAAATTGGGGCTGTCAATCTCTTCCCTGAGGACCTCGTCCCAGTCATTTCCTGTCAGCATTTGACAAAACCTCCTTTAAAAACCCATTTTTCGACAAAATTAGACTTTACAAAAAAATAATTATTGGTTATAATCTGGTTATAATCATGGATGACTCCGCGGGCAGATATTGCGCGATTCATAAGGCCCGCTCTTTGTTGACAATTTCGTTGAATGGAGGAAATTGTGATGTTGGACCTGATTGGGCAGCTTGCGGACCAGGAACGGGTCCCTGCCTGTTGTATAGATAAAACCGGACTGATACGTTATGCCAATGATGCGGCATTCACACTTTCGCCCCTCTGCACAACAATGTTCCTGACAGAATTTTTGCCGGAATTTTTTCCCTTCGGAGACTATCAGCCGGATTATCCCCGCTTTGACAGCCAGCAGACGCTGTTTGACCGGGAAGGGCGCCGGCTGGAAATCTTCCGGTTCGGGGACTGGTTTCTCTGCCGGCTCCAGCCGCCTGCTGTCCCAAATGATGCCCCGCCCTCCGGCGGAACCGGAGAAATTCAGCGGATTCGGCGGGCAGCATCTGACCTCTTGGACGACAGTTCAGAAAATGAGGACCGTGTCTGCCTGCTGCACCAGCAGCTGAGCGACCATCTGGAGAAAACGGTTAAGGAAGAAGATCGAGCGGAGACAATGGCCGCCTGTCAGGAATTGACCGATGCTGTTTATCACGGTTCGCTGAGCGCAAGAAAGATTATCCTTGGCTGCAACCGGCTGGAAATCAGCTACCTGAACGACTTTTCCCTCTATCCTCCCCAGCGGGTTGAACTCTGTGACGCACTGCAAAAGCTGGTCAGCGATATCAAAAATTCGCTTCCTTACCTGCATATGTCCGTCGAAGCCGAGACCGGCAACAGGGAACTGTGCATCTCGGTCAGCTGGGAGCTGTTCCGGCGGATGATGCTGGAAGCAGCACGCATGGCGGCGGCTGCCGCTGCCCGGCGGAGCGGGACTACCGTTTTGGGGATTGCCCTGTCGTCGCAGGAGGATATGGCCGTCATCACTCTGAGTGAAAACAGCTATCTGCTGCCGGATGACGATACACCACCCGTCCGGCTGAACAGGGAAGAATCGTTGCGGTTTATCCGCCGGGTTGTCTCCTATTACCACGGTAGCGTGACGCTGGGAGAAACGGCGGTCGGCGATGAGCTGACTCGGCTGAGTTTCCCGCTGCTGCCTTTGGAAGGACAGCCGACAGGTATTTTGCAGCTGCGCAGCCGGTCGGAATACCATCTGCGGAAGGTGGCTTCCGATGTGTTGGTTTATCTCGAAAGTTTTTCTGACGACTGAGAAGTCCGCTGCGGTGCCGGTCCCAGGCTCTCCCGCTGCTGGAACGGGGTCGGCAGACAGATCCGCTGCGGTGCGGCGGCAGGGGAGACGACTGCTTCCCTGGCCAGTTCCAGGCATTTTTCTGCCATTGTCTCCATTGGCAGATAGATGTTGGAGAGGGCAGGAACTGCATAGGTGGCGTAGGAGGATTCCCCATTGCCGATGCTGATGACCGACAGCTGTTCCGGTACCTGGATGCCGCGGTCATGCAGCACACGAAGCGCCCCCAGCGCGATTGCGTCGGATGCACAATAGATCGCAGTGCAGGGAATCATCGCATCCAATGCCTTGCGGCAGGCGGCCGCGCCTCCTGAGAGGGAGGAGTCGGTCTGGATAATCCGGTCGGCATAGATCGGGTAGCCAGCCGCCTGATAGGCTGAAAGCAGGCCTTCATCCCGTTCCCGCATATAGGTGAAATTGCCGGCCGAAGTCAGCGCACAGATGTTTTTATGTCCGCGGCTGAGCAGTTCTTCGGCAGCCATCTGACCCATCTTCCGTTCGTCTACTGTCACATAGGGATAGCGGCTGCTTTCCCGGTTATAGAGGACCACCGGGAATTTTAGGCTGGTCTGTTCCAGAAAGCGGATATCCTCTTCCGAGGCGTTGGCGATGATCGCTGCATGAAACCGGCGCCCGTCCAGCAGGCTGTGCTGGTGGGCAAGCTGCCCCGACAGATAGGTCATGACCACCAGTTCGACCGAACTGTCGCCGATGATCTGCCGCTGCATCCCCTGTAAAAAGCGGCTGAGCATGGTGGTACGAAAGTCATTTGCCCAGAACAGGGCAATTGTGACGCTGTCCGAGTCGGCGGACAGACGCAGTTTGCGGGCGGCGATGTTCGGTTTATAATCCAGCTGCCGGACGGCATTCCAGACTTTTTCACAGGTGGCGGGGGTGATTTTCCGTGCCTGTGCCTGTCCGTTGATGACGATAGAGACGGTGCTCAGCGAGACGCCGGCGAGCGCGGCGACCTCCCGAATGGTTGACATGGTGAGAAGTTCCCCCTTTTGGCATACAATAAATAATTGTCGGTTCGTCCGCTGATGCGGAGAGCCGACTTTCCCTTATTATTTTACTAAACCGCGCAGAGGTTGTCAAGGATATTCCCATTATATGAAAAGCTCCCGCCTGGTCAGACAAGCAGGAGCTTTTCGCTTATTTATACCGTTGCAGTGTTTCATAGTTGCGTTTAAACCGTTTATCCAGCGGGCGATTGTCGTACAGACCCTGGTCAAAGCTCTCAATCAGCGCGGCAGTCTGTGGGATCGCCTTGTCGAACAGTTCATGCAGCTGCCGGTTGCTCATCAGGCAGTAGGGCAGCACCGATTCGGTCAGCACCATCCCTTTAATCTGGAACAGCCGGGAAAGGTTATACAGCACCACCCTTTTTGGAAACCAGTTGCCCCGCAGGATACCGCGGGATATTTTCATCATACGGATGGCTTTTTGTACCTGCTCGGGCGTAACGCCGGGAAACAGCTTTGCGATCAGCCGGCAGTTTTCAATCGAGGCTTCACAATAGGCAGCCGGGTTATGGGTGAACGGATTTTTCGCGTCCTCCAGCATCAGCATCCGGTCAAATTCACTCTCGATCTCGTGATGGGTCGCGACCGATTTTTTCATCCGGTCGAGAATATACGGATGACAGGTGCTGTCCAGCATGAAATGGGTGATAAATCCCAGGACATAAGCATACAGATCAGGGTCAAACTGTTTTTGCAGCTTCTTCCGCGCCTGTTCAAAAAAGGGTGCTGCCTGGGAATGGTGCATCTGGATACCGACCGAGATGACCGGGTTGAAGGGATGGTAGAGATGGTAAAAGTAAAAAAAGTCGGGCCCCTGTACGCCGATGTTGTAAAGGGCACGGGAACGCGGTGAGCCGTCGACCATGACCCGCAGATGCTCGGGGAGCTGGGCCAGAACACGGTCACCGAAAATATAATGCGCATATGCCGCCGGCATGGGCGTCACTTCCTTTCATCTCTTTCAGTATACACCAATTTTCGCGGGATTTCAGGCATTTTTCGTAAACTTTCTGTTTTTTGGTGCCAACTGCCCGAAAAAAAGCAGACGGACAGCAAAATTGCCCGTCTGCGGATATCTTTGATTTTACATTTAGGTCAATTATCTGCCTTTGTGTTTTTCCTTTCTCTTTTGTACTTTGAGTTCATATTGATGCCTGGCTTCTGATTCTTTCAGTTCACGGCTTTTTATCTGCCGCTGCTGCTTATATTGCTCATGCTGTAGTTGCAGTGCCTGTTGAGATTTCGTGCCAGTTCCGGTCGCAGACAGTTGCTTTCTGATATCCCGCTGTATTCTTTTAGGATTCTTTTTCGTTTCCTTGTTGATTGCTGAGACAGCAGGGCTGAATTGTAACTCCCAATAATGCTTCAAAATAAACTCATAAATTTCTTGTTCCCTTGGCTGTGCTCCAAAGGTTATCTTGGCTGCTGACAGTTTTCCATTTTCGAATCTTTCGAAGATCCCCACCCAAAATGGATTTTCAAAAAATACCGTCAATTTGCCTGTTATTGTGCTCATGACAATCCCTCCTGAATGATTGTGATGAGCAAAGAACGGACAACCCGGAGGGGAAGGTTACTTACCCCGTCTGTTGACGGGACGGCCGGGCTACCTACCGGCTCTGGTGTGGAAATACACACGTTGCGTTTTTATCTTTGCTGTTTTGCGAAATTAGAAAATCAATATGCGGATAAAATAAACTTACGGTTCGGTCAGATAGACGGTCGGGTTATAAGAGACATCCTTAATCTCACAATCCAGTTTTTTGTCTCCGACTGTGATTTTCAGTCTGGGAGGATTTGCTGCCGAGGAAATCAGGCAGAAGACCGAACCGTCATCTCCTGTCCAAGCAAGGTCGATTTCCAGTGTCGTACCGAAAAGTCCGGTCGACTGTCCAAAACTGGTATGGGTCTGATCGCCTGCACCCGGAATCACCAGCAGGTAAAAATATTCGCTGCTGCCGTTGACGTTCCGTTCGTACCGCAGCGCGTAGGCTTTGTCCAGCGACTGCTGCTGCACCATTTCCGACAGGTCTGCCTGAACCTCCTGGTAGACGGTTTCCGAAACGATCTCCTTGTATTCGTCAAACGGCACCTCCTGCAACCCACAGGAGCCGGTTCCGGTCGGAAGGCTCATCGCGGCAAACAGAATGCCGATGGCTGTGATTGGCAGGATAATCACGGCAACCAGTATCTTCCACAGTGCCTTGTCCTTGCGGCGCACCGGCGGCGTCACTTCACGGACATCCTCCGGCAGCGGGACGGCACAGTGTGGGCAGACC
>DCTE01000005.1:0-1110 GCA_002329405.1 Ruminococcaceae bacterium UBA1448
TTCACTGCTCTGAGTAGTGCTGCCGGGCAATTTTTCATCTTCCCAGTTGCTGTCCAGGAAACTCATTTTGATAACAAAACCATTGTTGCCATATGGTGAGCCCATATTTTTCATACCGGCAATGATATAGCCGCTGTATTTGGTGGGGCATCCCCAACTGGCCTGATCAGGACCGGTGCTGCCCAGAGTTTTTTCCTGCAGCTTGTTGCCGGCAGAGTCGGTCTTAAGCAAATAGGCACCATTGGTTGCCAGTCCGTATGAAGTAGTGTTGCCGAGCACAATCAGGCGTTTATCGCTGGTCTCATGTACGGCAACCCCTGTATTCTGAGCACTGATTCCATAGTTCTTTTCCCATAAAATTGAGCCGTCCTTGGTCATTCTGCTGAGCAGGATGTCGGTTCCTCCGCTGCTGCTGATATATTTGTAGCCGACGATCACATAATCATCGTTTTCCGCCTGAATCAGCGCCGTACCACTGTCAGCACCACTGCCGCCCAGCGTTTTTTTCCAGATCAGCTGACCGCTGATGTTGGCTTTGACCAGGTAAGCATCGCGGCTGCCGGCCCCGGAAGAATCAGTATAGCCAAGCAACAGCAAGGCCCGGTCTTTATCTTGAATCACCGCGTTAAAGCCATCACTGGCGGTTCCGCCAAAAGTTTTCTCCCAGACCAGACTGCCGTCCTTGCTCAAAAAAGCCACATAACCATCCCGGCCGCCGGCACCATAGGATTCGGTAAACCCGGCCACAATATAACCACCGTTGTCACGGGTCGGTTTGACCATTGTAGCTTCATCACTGTAGGCTCCTCCGAATTCCTTGTCCCACTGTTTTTTCCCTTCTTTATCAAGCTTCAGAACCCATATATTGCTTTTGTCTTCGTATTTTTTGCGGGTATAGCCGGCCACAATGTAGCCCCCGTCACTGGTCTCTTCGATCCAGTTGGCGCAGTCATCGCCAGTGTTCCCGAAAGTTGCCTTCCACTGCTCTTTGCCGTTGACATCAGTTTTTACAATGTAGATATCCCGTTCCCCTTTTCCGAAAGAATATGTATACCCGGCCATAATGTATCCGCCGTCGGAAGTCTGCTGCACGCATTGAAACGCATCGAC
>DCTE01000005.1:1119-3522 GCA_002329405.1 Ruminococcaceae bacterium UBA1448
ACAGCGCCAAAGCGAAAAAGGCGATTAGCATTACAACTCCGGTCAGACGCATTCCTTGGCGATGTTTACGTTTAAAGCGAATTAATTTCATAGATGTTGCCTCCTTTGCTCATTTTCTAATGACTGCCCTTGCGGGATTGTTTGGCCTGTGGTATTTGCGGGGGCGGCAGAGCGTTGTCACTCTTTGTGGTTAAGTTTGCGTCTGCATCCACCGTCGTCAGGGTACTGTGCATGGCATCTCCATACAGGCTCAGATCATCCAGGGTTTGCTGCCACAGCAATTTTCCGCTGGAATCAAGCCTGATGCGAACTTCCTGGCGCTGGGCGCTGCTTTCATCATAGGTGTAACCCATTACCAGGTAACCATTGTCAGGGGTTTGCTGAATACCGGTACTGATATAATTGGCGGTACCGCCAATGCTTTTTTCCCAGCTAACCAGCCCCGAGTCGATCATCTTTATGACATAAATATCCCAGGTTCCTTTACTGAAGGAACGAGTGCAGCCGGCGATTACCAGTCCTCCGTTTTTGTTGGCCTGGATGGAACAGGCATAATCGTCTTGATTTCCGCCGTAATATCTCTCCCAGATTTTTTTGCCGTTGCGGTCGTAACGCACAGCCATAATGTCAGCATCCTGAGTTGGGGCCTGGCTGCCGCTGACCGTGTGTTGCCGGAGTGAATAACCAACCGCCACAAAATCTCCGCCGTTGAGCTGCTGCACCATAAGGCCTTCGTCGTCATTGGTGCCTCCCACTGCAGCATCCCATTGCTTGTCGCCCCATTTATTGAGGCGCAGCATATAGAGATCCCGGCCTCCGGATCCTTTGGAAGTCGTATAGCCGGTTATTATAAATCCCCCGTCGCTGGTCTGCATAATCGAGCGGGCAACCTCATCCCCGCTTTCGCCATAGGTCTTGGTCCAGCTGACTTTGCCGTCTTTGCCAATTTTGGTCAGAGAAATATCCTGGCCTCCGCTACCTCCGGAAAGAACGGCACTGACAATCAGCCGACCTTCGTCCTCGGTGAATAGGTTTATACCGGACGGGCCAATTGTTTCTCCGCTGCGGTCTTCGTCAGAAAGAACGATCCGTTGGTCGGCAGCCTGCATATTAAACGGCAGAAACAGAGCTATGATCAATAAAGCCAGAACCAAAACCAGCCTTTTTTCGGCCTGGTGATATTTATGATTTTTCATTCTCCACCGCTCCTTTATGAATATCAGAAGTTTTGTCTGATGAATTGCTACTATTCTGATTCCAATTTTTGCAGATCCTGCAGCTTATCCTTTTCTTTAGCCGTATTGGTCAAATCCGCACCGGTCAGCTTTTTGAAAAGGGAGGCACCGAGTAATTTTTCTATATCTGCCTGGGCCGTGTCATAATAGCTGGTTATCTGCAGGTTCATCTGAATATTACTCAGATCATACTTGGTCATCACCGGTACCGCAGGTTCACTCACCGTAACCTGCACCGGCACAGACGTACCGGTTGAAACCGAAGTCTGTACCCGGGTGCCTTTGGCAATCGGCATTGCCGGAGGCGGATTGGAACTGTTGTAGGTAGTTGATCCTCCAGGACCTGCAGCCTGAGGCTCTTCCTTTTGTCCTACTGACATGCTGGCCGAATTGACAACAATAATACGCGGCGACTTCTCCAAATCTTGCAAGAAACCCAGCAGATGATAATAGGATCCTGATGCACTCAGGTTTAAATTCATTTTGGAAGCACCCGCAACAGATGCCTGATTTTTACTCCCGTCGGCTTGCTCGGCGACCTTTTCCGCGGCCGTCTTTTCTTTCGAATCTGTATAGGCGACCGACAATAAGGTTACTTTGTTTTTACTGGCCATATTGCCGATCTGATCGACCAATTCCACCAATTTTTTATCCTGCGGCAGCTGTTCTTCAAGTTTTATGTAGCTGGCCAGTTCCTTGCTGATGACCGCCTCACTATCACCCTTCTGTTTTCCGCTCTGGACTGACTGCTGTACCAACTGGTCAATTTGGCTGTTGGCCAACTCTACCTCAGCCAATTTTGCCTTAGTGGGGGCAATGATGAACTTGTATCCCCCAAAAATAATCAGCAGGTAAACGACGATTAAAAGAAGAGTTTTTTCACGTCTGGAAATTTTCATTCTTTGCCCTCCTCCAGACTCATCTGCATACTAAAAGATATTTCCCCGGTGTCCTTATCGGTAGATAGCTGCAGATTGGCAGGATCACTAAAATATTCCGAATCCCGCAGGCTCTGCAGCAACGCAATTAATTTGCCGTGACTGCTGGCATAACCCCTGACGTTCACGGTATCATTCTGCACATCTATGTTGCTGATAAGTATTCCCGAACCGTTCAACTGACCCAGTTCATCGAAAACCAATACATAGTCTTTTTGCAGTTTGAGCAG
>DCTE01000207.1 GCA_002329405.1 Ruminococcaceae bacterium UBA1448
TCACCACCAGCCCGGCCAGTATCCCCAGCACAAGCATCGGCGATAGTCCGCTGCTCCGGTAATAAATATGCAGCCCCCCCAGCTGCCCCTCCGCAATCGCGATCAGAAAAATCAGAATGTCCATCCACATCCATTCTTTCCCTGTCGCGCCATGATAAAAATAGTACATCGCCGGTATCGCTATGCTGGATACAATGGTCGCCGTCAGTGTGCCTGCAAACCATCTCCGGCTGTCCAGCCCGTGTTTTTCTCCCACCAGCAGGTAGTACAGCGTCCACCACAAAATCACCGGCAGCAATGCGAGCTTGATATGTTCCCAGATGCTCTCGTTGACCGGGGCGATCGCACCGATGGCTGGGTTTTGCCCAAGCAGGTCGAACAGAAAATGCAGTCCTGAACCAAGCGCGAATACTGCCGGGATGCCCAACAGTGTCCATCTTTTCGGGCTTTTGCGTATATTTTGAATCATCAGTCGATTCCATCCGCCTTTCTCATTTGGTGTAATGGTTGGTTGCCTGAACAGGAGGTATCTGTATTATATGAAGATCCGTCCTTATCATGCGGAAGATTGCCCGGTTTTGCTGGAATTATTCCGCGGCACGGTTTACAAGGTCAACTCCCGTGATTATTCCCCCGAGCAGGTCGCTGCCTGGGTCGGATGCGTCGACCCCGCGCGCTGGGCAGTTACCCTTGCGGAGCATGTCACCCTCGTCGCAGAAATAGACGGTGTGGTCGTCGGGTTTGGGGATATCGTCCCGGAAACCGGTTATCTCGACAGGCTGTATGTCCATTGCGATTACCAGCGGCGGGGGATTGCCGCCGCACTTTGCGACCGGTTGGAGCCGCTTTCCCGGACAGGCGAGGTGTATTCCGATGTTTCGGTAACGGCTGAGCCGTTTTTCGCGGCGCGTGGGTATCAGGTTATCCGCCGTCAGCTGGTCGAGCGGTGCGGCGTTTTGCTGCCAAACTGTAAAATGCTGCGGAAACTGACGTCCGGTATCGAAAGGTGAGCAGGTGCACCTTGCGTGTACGGTCACAAATTGGCCTGTTTTTGGTATCAAATGTTGTCTATATTTGAATTGCGTACCAAAAAAAGGCGTTTTTGGGCAGCATCTGGTATTCTGCCTAAAAAAATCTGATATTCTATATCTTAAATCACCAAAACAAAAAGCCCCGTGCTTTCGCACAGGGCTTTTATGCTGCAATCAAATCACGGTCATCTTAACCGACGTAAACCGAAATAATGCCGGCCAGAATCGTCAGGACAAAAAAGACAATGCCGCCTACTTTGGTCAGCCGGGCAAGTACCGCATCCATTGTACGGCCGCTATTCTTGCCAAAATAGGACTCAGTGCTGCCAAAGCTCGAGCCAAGGCCGCCCTGCTTCGGATTCTGCATCATCGTCGAAATAATGATCAGCAGACAGGCAATCAACAGAAATACGCCCGCTACAATTTCAAGTGCATTCATCTGTAACATTCCTTTCAGGTTAAACCAGATTTCCCGGTATTTTGTACACCAATATCCTGATTATTATACCATACTCCGGGGATGTTTGCAACCCCTCAAACGGTTATTTTACCGTGAATTTTGCATAAAGGGCGTTGTGGTCGGAGTAACCATTCACCGGCATCAGCACCTGATCGACCGTCAGCGTTTCGGCGGTGTACAGGATATTGTCAATCGCCTGCGTGTTCCAGTCCAGCCCATGATAGGTGGGGTAGTAGGTTTCGTCGGTATTGACCGCCGTCAGCCGCGCATTTAATACGTTCAGTTCGTCAAAATCGTGCAGGTTAAAGTCGCCCGCAACAATGATGTACCGGCTCTTGTCTGCATCGACGTCCAGCGCCAGATCATACAGCTGCTGTGCCCGCCAGTCGCTCCGCTCGTAATTCAGGTGCACCGTGTAAACCGATACGTCAATCCCATCCAGTTCGACCGTTGTATGGAAATAGCCGTGGTAGATTTCCGCGTATTCGGTGCCTTCCTTATAGACAACGTCGTTCAGGGTTCCTTTAGTCAAAATCGACGTCCCCAGTATGCCGGTGTCATAGTCGCACTCATACCCGAATAACGCCGTCGGATACAGCCCGTCCGCCAGATCGGTCATGTTGTTGCCGCCATTAATCCGCCGCGTCCCGATGTCGACTTCCTGTAACAGGACGATATCTGCGTCGTAATTTTTGAGCTGCTCTTTTTGTTTGTCAATCATTCCATTGCCGTGGAGAATATTCCAGGTCATCAGTGTAAAGCTGGTGCCGGTATCTGCCTTTTTGCTGTAGCCAACGCCGAGCAGCGACAGCAACAGTGCGCATACCATCAGCAGAATTGCCCATCTTTTCCCTTTCATCGTCAGATCGTTCCTTCCATATAAATGCCATTTACCGGCAAAATCACTCTTATTANNTTTTATCCCATTTGTCAAGGCGTGGGAGGTATTGAGGGCGCGTTTATGATGCGGACAGCATGCTGGGCAGCAGATAAAGAGCCCTTCGCTGTTTGTTTTAGAAAATTCGGAATAAATGTTCTTGACAGAGGTAAAATTTTCCAGTATAATATAAATATAGAGACCATTTCTTCCGCGTGGGCGGGAGTTTTTTTTCAGTATTGTTCGGAACATATGTTTATAACCGGGGGTGATCGGATGGCGCGTCCTGTAAACAAGGGCTTGCATTATTTCCCGATGGATGTCGGGTTTTTTGACGATGAGCGCATTATGATGCTGATGGACCGTTTCGGGNNGGTCTATTCTGCGCTGCTTACGACTATTTATAAAGAAGGGTATTTTTTGAAGTTCAGCTCGATGGACATGCTTGCCCTTCGGATTATCCGGCTGATCGGCAGTAAGTGGGTGCCGGAAGCGGGGACTTTTGTTGAGATATTGGACTTTTGCGGTGAGTTGGGGCTGTTTGACCGGGAACTGCTGGGGCAGGGCGTGATCACTTCCGCTGCCATCCAGCGGCGGTATAAGCAGGTCACCACCCGGCTGAAGGCCAGCCATGCGGAATACTGGCTGCTGGAGGAAGATGAACCGGCTGACAATGACAGGGAATCTGCGCCACCGGATGCGGAGGATACGGTTTCTGTAACAGAAACGGCGGTTTCTGATGCAGAAACGCCCCTAAATAAAACAAAACAAAATAAAACAAAAGAAAATAAAAGAAAAGGAAATGAAAAGAGAGGGGGCTGTGATGACGCCACCGCCCCCGCGCCGGTCTACCGCAATTATGGCCGGTTTCATAATGTCCGGTTGACCGATGAGGAGTATGACGCGCTCAAAACCGAGGTGCGCAACCGGGATGAGCTGATCGAACGGGTATCGGTCTGGATGAAAGGCCATGGCAAGCAGCCGGTCAACTGTTATGCGCGTCTGCTGCAATGGGAGCAGGAGGACAGGGAAAAGGAAGCCGCGGAAAAGAACACCCCCTGTTTCCCGGGCAATAACCGGCCCGGATGCCGCCCATCTCCCAGCTACGATATCGAAGCATTTGCACGGGGTGGGTTTGACCTGGACAGGGCAATTGCCGCATTGGACGAGCATATTGTCTAGGGAATATCGCGGGAGGGTAAATTTTATCGTTCCGCGCTTCAAGCCTCCCTTTTGAGGGAGGTGGCACTGCTTTAGCGGTGACGGAAGGAGTA
>DCTE01000201.1 GCA_002329405.1 Ruminococcaceae bacterium UBA1448
TCAAAATCGAGATAGATGACCCGGCCCATTCCCAGCTGCCGGACAGCCGTCAGCTTTGCGCCGGACAGGTGTTTGCGTAGGAGCATGCAGAACATCGGGGGCGATTTCGGGTTTTCGATTTCCTGTGTTGTAAAATGAATGCGCGGAGAATCAGCAGCTGCCGACAACAACAGTTTACCTGACCAGCCTTTCGACCGGAGCAGCAGACAGATTTCCTCCCTTGAGGGCTGATAGATTCGGTCGATTCTGCTCCCCAGTGCCCGGTCTTCGATTTCTTTACGGATTGTGCAGAGAAACGCACCATCCAATGCCATTTCATTCGCCTCCTTTCCCGGTTTTACCGGAAAAACAAAAAACTCGTCTTCAGGGGATTTGACCCTCTGAAGACGAGAAACTCGTGTTACCACTTCAGTTTACCGGTTCCTCACAGAGACCGGCCTTTGCCAGTACCAACATACTGCCCCGCTGTAACAGGCGGAACCTGTCGCAATCTCAATCGCAGATAACCCGCGCTTCGGTGCGCCGCTCAGGGGCTACCTTCCCACTCTGGACAACCGCTTCCTTTTCAGCACCGGAAACTCTCTTTCAGGCTTGCCCGGAGGATACTCTCCCCGTCGTTGCATTTAACATGTACAGTTTAGCACGTGGCGGCAGAGTTGTCAAGAGGTGGGACATATTTTTGTTGACATAGCCGGTTGACCTGTTGGCAAAAATCCTTTACACTGATAGATAGAATAATGGTTACTGGGGGTTAGAAAATGGAACAGCTGGATGCACTCGCATTTTTTGCCGGTAAGCCGGAAGAATTCAGTTTATTTGAAGCGTTTGACCGGTTGCTGCATCAACAGTTTCCCAATCTGAGAGTTAAAGTGCAGAAGACACAGATCAGCTATTATAACCGTCATCTGTTTGCCTGTGTTTCCCTCCCACGGAATAATTTTCCCAACCGTCCCCAATATGCGATTTTGGTTACATTAGGCTTAGCCCGGCCGCTGAATTCTCCGCGGGTTGCTTATCTGGTCGAACCATATCCCGGAAGATGGACTCATCACCTGCTGATTGGACAGCAATCCGAACTTGATGAAGAATTGATCGGATGGGTTCAGGAGGCTTACGATTTTTCCGCTACGAAATGATCATACATCTGTAACTGAAAAAGCCACCGGAATACTCCGATGGCTTTTTGTTGCGAAAGTTTACATACGGGTGATCAACCCTCGTATGCGTCCTCATTTTCCCAGTTGTGCCAAACGTTCTGCACATCATCGTTTTCTTCCATCTTTTCCAGCAGCAGACCCATCATCTTGATCTGATCGGGGTCGGACAGATTGACATAGTTGTTGGGGACCATTTGGACCTCAGCAGTTTCAAAAGTATAGCCCATTCCCTGAAGAGCTTCCAGAACGCTGCCGAAAGCGGAAGGTTCACAGGTGATTTCAACGCTGTCCTCTTCCATCGAGAAGTCATCAGCGCCTGCCTCCATAACGTCTTCCATGATCTTATCTTCGTCGTAATCGCCATCTTCATTGTTGATAACAAAAACGCCCTTTTCCTGGAAGCCGAAAGAAACACAGCCGGTCGTGCCCATATTGCCGCCAAACTTGTCAAACAAATGGCGGACATCGCCAGCGGTACGGTTCTTGTTGTCGGTCAGGGTCTCAACGATGACTGCAACACCGCCGGGGCCGTAACCTTCATAGGTATTGTTCTCATAATTGTTCTTGCTGCCTTCACCAGCGGCCTTTTTAATAACGCGCTCGATGTTGTCATTCGGGATATTGTTGGCCTTTGCCTTGGCGATCAAGACCTTCAGGGTCGAGTTGTTGTTGGGGTCGCCGCCGCCCATTTTGACAGCAACTGCGATCTCACGGCCGATTTTGGTAAAAATCTTAGCTTTTGCGCCGTCGGTTTTTTCTTTCTTTCTTTTGATATTGTTCCATTTGGAATGTCCAGACATGAAAAATCTTCCTTTCTATATAATAGATGTATATTTCGGGAAAGCATGTCCATACTTACCAGCGTAAACGGAACCCCGTTTACAAAATCCAGAAAGGATGGCATGAATATGAAAAATAACGAACATCGCACACAGGGTGCACAGAACGTACAGAACCAGCGTTCCCAGAATCAGCGCGGTTCTCAGAACCAGCAGGGCAGCAACTGCACCAACCAGAATTCTATGAAACAGAATTCCGGCTCCCAGGAATAAAATTCCCAGGAATATCAAAGCCTGCCCAGTGGGGAGACAGTTTGCTTAGTCAGACTGTCTCTCTGCTTTTTTATTTCTCTTCGGAAGCCGACGACTTAAAGCCCTCGCCCATAACCTCATAAGATTCTGCGGCGATAATAAAGGCATTTGGGTCAATATTGTGTACCAGACGTTTTACTTTATGGTATTCCGTCTTACGCAGTGCACACATGACCACCTTTTTATCTTCACCGGTATAACCACCTTCGCCGTTCAGCAGTGTGACACCGCGGTCAAGCGTCGACAGGATTCCATCGGTGATTTCCCGGTAATGATCAGACAGGATATACAAAAGACGTCCGCTGTCCCCGCCATAAACCACCAGATTGATCATCTNNTCAGCAGCCGTCCCAATTGCAGATGCGGGAACTTCTGATGCAGCAGTTTGGAGATAATATCGGTGCCGCCGGTACTTCCTGCGGCATAGAATACAATCCCCAGCCCGATTCCGGTGACTACACCGCCGAAGATACAGGCCATCAGCCGTTCACCATCATAAACTGGAATATCCAGTGGCGTCAATACATAGTCGTAAATAACCGTAAAACTGGCAACTGACAGCAATGTTTTCAAGACAAATTCTTTGCCCAGAAAAACCAATCCAAGAATCAATAGCGGCAGATTGATCAGTGCGCTCATCGTACCGATTGGGAAACCGGTGCAGTAATTGACCAGCAGCGCGATACCGCTGACCCCGCCAGGCGCAGTATTGCTCGGCTCAACAAAGTAGTACAGACCGACCGCATACACGACCGTTCCAACAAAAATCAGCAGAGATTCCCACAGAAGCTCTCGCAATTTGTGATTTGACACGATGAAAACCACCTTTCCAGATTAGAAAAGTCAATTTTCCGCAGAATATTCCAGCCCATCCGGCTGTGTCTTCCAGACTATGGAAAACAATTCTTCCAGCCTATGTGTCTCCCCTTTGATATACAGATAACCAAACAGTGCTTCCAGGCCGGTTGCGGCGCGATAGGTCGCAGGGTCTGCGTTTTTGGGAATGTTATTATGGGTATTGCGTCCTCGGCGAAAGATGGCCGCTTCTTCTTCGGTCAGCATCGCCTCAATCTGGTGGTACCCTTCTGCCTGTGCCGAAGCGCAGACACGATGAACCGTCATCTGATGCAGTTTTTGAACCGGAGCGTTTCCGGCCTCGAGGATCTTGGTTCTGACCATGAGCTCAAATACCGCGTCGCCGACATATGCCAAAACCAACGGGCTGAGCTGTTTGGGGTTTGTGATATTGGCAATTTCCAGAACGGTCCTCCCCTTTCCAGTTTACTCAGCGGATATATTCAAACTGGAAACCAAAGATATCGACTGTCTGGCCTTCCTGGATGCCCATTTCGTCCAGTTTGTCGATAATTCCACAGTCGCGCAGCACCCGCTGGAAGTATTGCAGAGAAGCATAGTCGTCCATATTGACGGTAGAGAGGATCTGTTCCAGCCAATCTGCTTCAACATAAAAGATACCGTTTTCTTCGGTGATCTCATATTTGGAACGGTCACCCAATCCGGCTTTCGGCAGTTCATGGACATATTCTGTCTCATAAACACGGACAGGCGGCAGCGTTTGCAGCTGGTCAATAACCTCCTGGATCAGCTCTTTCACACCGGTGCGGCTGGCAGCAATGATCGGGAAAAACGGGATTCCCTTTGTTTCAATATATTGCCGGAACCGTTCAATCTGTTCCTCAGTCGCCAGGTCGCATTTGTTTGCAGCGACGATCTGGGGACGGGAACCCAGTTCCTCGTCGAAGTTGCGCAGTTCAAAGTTGATCTTTTCAAAATCTTCGATCGGATCGCGCCCTTCAATACCCGAAACATCCACAACATGGATGATCAGACGGCAGCGGTCGACATGGCGCAGAAAATCATGTCCCAGTCCGACCCCTTCACTTGCGCCTTCCACCAACCCGGGAATATCCGCCATAACAAAGGTTTTGCCCTCTTCCCCATAACTGACGACACCCAGAATTGGCGAAAGGGTCGTGAAATGATAGTTCGCGATCTTAGGTTTTGCACCGCTGACCATCGAAATCAGTGTGCTTTTGCCAACGTTCGGAAAACCGACCAGTCCGACATCCGCCAGCAGCTTGAGTTCCAGCTGTAAAGTAAAGCTCTCACCCGGTACGCCTGGTTTCGCAAAACGGGGAATCTGACGGGTGGAGGTAGCAAAATGCTGGTTGCCCGCACCGCCTTTACCGCCTTTGGCGATAATAACCCGGTCAACACCCGAAAGGTCCGCCATAATCTGGCCGCTTTCTGCTTCCCGGACAATCGTTCCCTCAGGAACCGGAATGATCAGATCCTGACCGGAACGGCCGGTGCAGTTGCGGCTGGACCCGGGTGCTCCATGCTCCGCCTGATATTTCTTTTTATAACGGAATTTCTCCAACGTGTTCAGGTTTTTGTCCACGACAAAAATGACGTCACCGCCCCGTCCGCCGTCTCCGCCGTCCGGTCCGCCTGCCGCCACATATTTCTCACGATGGAACGAAACGGCCCCGTTGCCTCCGTTTCCTGCCTTTACAAAAATCGTCGCACGATCTATAAACATGGATTTTTCCTTTCTGCCATCCAGTCTTCTTTCCATGGTATGCCCGCCATCCGGCGAGGCTATACCTGCAAAGAAAACTTTATGCAAAAACCAAAACAAGAACCCCGAGCATTACGCCCGAGGTTCTGGACTTTTCTTATTGAGCGGGATAAACGCTGACTTTTTTACGGTCGCGGCCAACACGTTCAAA
>DCTE01000107.1 GCA_002329405.1 Ruminococcaceae bacterium UBA1448
AGCAGCAGGTCTGACTTGTTGCTCACCTCAGCGTGCAGCTGAATCTCGTCCCCTTCCTTCAGCTTCTGGGCACCAGACATCCGCAGTGACTGCGGGGTAATCTTCTTGACATACCCTTCCTGGGTAACAAATAGATTGACAGTATAATCAGGCGTTTCGTCCTCTTCCTCATACTCCACCAGATCAGACGGATAGATAAACAGGCTCTTTCTGGGCTGGCTGTACTTTTTGATTACCTCCCGCAGTTCGCTGACAATAATCCGGTTGATCTTACGGTCACTGGAGGCCGTCTCTTCCAGGTCGGCAATCGAGGTTTTCAGCCCCTGGATCTCTTCCAGGCGGGAAAGGATATATTCCCGGTTGAGGTGGCGCAGTTTGATTTCGGCGACATATTCCGCCTGTACCTCGTCAATCCCGAATCCGATCATCAGGTTAGGGACAACGTCCGCCTCGTTCTCGGTCTCCCGCACAATTTTGATCGCCTTGTCGATGTCCAGCAGGATTTTCGACAGACCTTCCAACAGATGCAGCTTATCCCGCTGCCGGCTAAGCTCAAATTTGACCCGCCGCCGGACACAGTTCTGACGGAATCGAATCCATTCCAGCAGAATTCCGCGTGCGCCAAGGACCTGCGGCATCCCATCAATCAGCACATTGAAATTGCAGGCATACGGGTCTTCCAGCGGCGTCATCTTGTACAGCTTCTGCATCAGCTTATCTGGGTCGACCGCACGCTTGATCTCAATTGCCAGTTTCAATCCCGACAGGTCGGTCTCGTCCCGGACGTCGCTGACCTCTTTGAGCTTGCCCGCCTTGACCAGGTCGATGATCCGGTCGATGATCGCTTCGGTCGTTGTGGACGGCGGAATCTGGGTTACTTCGATACAGCCTGCCGATGCGTCATAACGATACCGGGCGCGTACCCGCACGCTCCCGCGGCCTGTCTCATAAATCTTGGACAGCTCATCCGCGTCATACAAAATGCTGCCGCCGCCTGGGAAATCGGGGCCTTTGAGGGTTTCGGTGATATCCGCCTTCGGGTTCTGAATCAGTGCAATCGTCGTCTCGCAGACCTCCGCCAGATTGAACGAACAGATCGAACTAGCCATGGATACGGCAATGCCAACATTGGAATTGACCAGAACTGCCGGGAAGGTGGTCGGAAACAGCGACGGCTCGGTCATCGTATTGTCATAGTTGGGCACCATGTCGACGGTGTCCTTGTCGATATCCTTAAACAACTCAGAAGCTATTTTTTCCAGCTTGACCTCAGTATATCGCGACGCGGCATAGGCCATGTCCCGCGAATAGGCTTTGCCAAAGTTGCCCTTTGAATCGACATAGGGGTGCAGCAGTGCTTCGTTTCCGCGGGTCAGACGGACCATTGTCTCGTAAATCGCCCCGTCGCCATGGGGATTCAAACGCATCGTCTGACCGACGACATTTGCCGATTTGGTCCGCCCACCGCTTAACAGCCCCATCTTATACATCGTGTAAAGCAGCTTGCGGTGGGACGGCTTGAAGCCGTCGATCTCCGGCAAGGCACGCGAGATGATTACGCTCATCGCATAAGGCATATAGTTTACCTGTAAGGTGTCGATGATCGGCTGCTCAACAACCACGCCTGCATCCTTAATCCATGCGTCCGACTGGGACGACGAATGGCGGTCAGGTGTCTTTTTTTCTCGTTTTGCCATCTATCCAAACGTTCCTTTCTAAATCCCCGGTCAGGAAATGTCCGCAAGATCGAGGTATTCATGACCATGCTGGGCAATCTGGTCTTTTCTTCCCTGCAAATCATCCCCCAGCAGCAGATCAAACCAGCGGCTGGTCTCTTCAACATCTGACGGCATCACCTTGATCGCCCGCCGCGTTTCAGGGTTCATCGTCGTTACCCACATCATCTCCGGGTCGTTTTCACCAAGGCCCTTGGAACGCTGGATGGTGTACTTCGCATCGCCGATCAAACCGAGAATCTCATCCTTCTCCACCTCGTTATAGGCAAAATAGGTCTTGGTTTTGGTGGTGATCTCGTACAACGGTGACTCTGCAATATACACATATCCCTTTTCAATCAGCGTCGGCGTCAGCCGGTAGAGCATCGTCAGAATCAGCGTCCGTATCTGGAACCCGTCGACGTCGGCATCGGTACAGATGACAACCTTGCTCCACCGAAGGGCAGACAGGTCAAACGATGAAATCTCCCGGTTGGATTTGCTCTTGACCTCGACGCCACACCCGAGAACCTTGAGCAGATCGGTGATGATTTCGCTTTTGAAAATCTTGTCATAGTCGGCTTTAAGACAGTTCAGGATTTTACCGCGTACCGGCATAATCGCCTGAAATTCCGAATCACGCGACAGCTTGACGCTGCCCAATGCCGAATCACCCTCGACGATATACAGTTCCCGTTTGGAGGTGTCCCGGCTGCGGCAGTCAACAAACTTCTGGACACGGTTGGTCAGGTCGATATTCCCCTGTAACTTCTTTTTGATATTCAGCTTGGTTTTTTCAGCGTTTTCACGGCTGCGTTTATTAATCAGAATCTGCTCGGAAATCTTTGCAGCGTCGACAGGATTTTCAATAAAATAAACTTCCAGCTGATGCTTGAGGAAGTCGGTCATCGCTTCATAGATAAACTTGTTGGTGATCGCCTTTTTGGTCTGGTTTTCATAGGAAGTCTGTGTCGAAAAAGAAGACGACACCAGTACCAGTGCATCCTCAACGTCAGCAAAGGTGATCTTGCTTTCATTTTTCAGATATTTGCCGCTCGACTTGAGATAAGCGTCAATCTGTGAGGTAAACGCCTGCCGGACCGCCCGCTCAGGACTGCCGCCATATTCCAGAAAGCTGGAGTTGTGGTAGTATTCAGTCAGCCGGACCCGGTTGGAAAAACACAGCGCAACCGACAGCTTGACCCTGTAGTCATCCTTGTCCTCACGGTCCCGTCCGACCCGTTCTGTCTCCCAGTATTCCGGCTGGGTCAATGCGTTATCCCCGACAATCTCAGCAAGATAATCCGAAATGCCATTCTGGTAGCAGAATTCGGTCTTAACTGGCTTGCTGCCGCTCTGGTCAATAAATTCAAATACGACACCCGGATTGACAACCGCCTGCTTTTTAATGGTATCCAGAAAGTACTCAGTCGGAATATCAATATCGGTAAACACCTCTAAATCGGGCTTCCAACGCTGGCGAGTACCGGTCTTACGGGTGGTTACCGGTTTTTTCTGCATCTCACCGGCGATATTGCCCTTCTCAAAATGGAGATTATACTGGTATCCGTCCCGAATGACCTCGACATCAAAGTACTCGGAGCTGTACTGGGTCGCANNATATCCCCGCCGTCCTGGTACTTACCTCCAGCGTACAGTTCACAGTATACCAGTTCCCAGTTGTACCGCTTTTCCTTCGGGTTCCAGTCGACCGGTACGCCGCGCCCAAAATCCTGAACCTCGATCGAGCCGTCTCCATACCGGGTCACAATAATCCGTCCGCCAAATCCGGCGCGTGCCTCGTCGATCGAGTTGGAAAGGATCTCAAAGAAGGAATGCTCGCAGCCTTCCAGCCCATCTGAACCGAAAATAACGGCCGGACGCTTTCGGACACGATCTGCCCCTTTGAGCGAAGAGATACTCTCGTTGCCGTATTCTTCCTTTTTTTTCGCCATTTAAGCGCCTCCTAAGTCTTCCGCACCGGGCGGCAAAATTTACACATACATTAATTATTATACCAACCGCCTGGCAGTTTGTCAAATTATCCCGGCGGCTAACTGCTACAGCAAAAGCAATTGGTAACTCGCTTTTTCTATTTTGTNNTTGGTCATTTATCCCCACTTGTAGAAATATTATCATTTTTCCCTTGACAAAATCATAGATTTGTTGCATAATAACATTGTACCAAATCTACATACAGTTTTCTAGTATTACCTGTATCTGAACGGTACAATGGTTTTCCCGGAGGCCGGCTTTGTATAGCGGGCTGTGCAAGAAAGCCAAATGTTTGGACAGGAGGTAACAATTATGGCAAAAAATACTGTTATTACAATCAGCCGTCAGTTCGGAAGCGGTGGTCGCCTGATTGGTAAAAAACTCGCTGAAAAATTCGGTGTCCCCTTTTACGACCGTGAATTGATCGAACTGGCCGTCGAAGAGAGCGGATTTAGCAAAGAAGTCTTTGAAAAAGTAGACGAACGGGCTTCCAGCAGCTTGCTGTATACCCTTTCTGTCAGCCCTGGCATTATGCACGGTGTTACCGGCATGGCTGATCTTCCGCTCAATGATAAAGTATTTTTGGTACAGACTAAGATTATCAAAGATGTCGCAGCTAAAGGCGGTTGTGTTATTGTTGGACGCTGCGCCGATTATATCTTAAAAGAATATCATAATGTTGTAAATGTGTTTATCCGATCGAATATGAACGACCGGATTGATCGTGCAACCAATGTTTACAAGATCAGCATGAACAATGCTTCCAAAGAAATCCAGAAGATGGATAAAAAGCGTGCCAATTATTACAGCTTTTATGCCCACAGTAAATGGGGCGTCGCTGAAAATTATGACCTGTGCATCAATAGCGGTCGTATCGGTATTGACCAGTCGGTTCAGGTAATTGCTGATTACGTTGAGTTTTTTGAAGCTGCCAGAAAGGCGCATCAGGATAAATAATACAAAATTTATCCCATTATATCTTTGACATTTTCTTTTCTCTTTCTCCTTTATTTCAGGGAAGCCCCTGTACCAGAAATGGTACAGGGGCTTCTCCGTTATTGTTGTTTTTTATTCGGCAGCAGTCAGCTGGATGTCTTTTGCAAGAGATACAAGTTCCGTTTCAGAAACTGCCTCTTCGGTGAAAATCATTTCTACAAAATACGGCATGACATCCCAGTCATAGGTTAGGATACAGTTCACTTGCTGATATGGAATCGCCGCTGCTGAACCATATTCGTCTGTCTGCGAAAGATCCTGCCAGAAATACTTTGCGGTTGCAGTTGCTCCGGTATCCCAGTGTCTGCGCACCTGATAATTTTCATATCCGGCATGGTTGGACAGGGCTACTTCCGAAAAAATCTGCATCGGCAGCTGGTCTGCACCTGTGTCAACATAGGAAAGCTCTTCACTGTCGATTGTACCAAATTTATAGAGAGAGATTCTACCGATCGGTTCATCATCTTTGAGCAAAAACAGCTGATAAGGTTCAGCGTTTTCATATTCTGTGATTGTAACACCTTCTGGCAGTGTAAAGAACACCTGTGTGCTGTATCCGTCCCGCATGGTATACAGCACGGATGCTTCTCTTCCCTGCTGATCAACCATGACTGACGGTTCGATATATCCTGCCGGTGTATCATAGACAAACGGCGGCGTCAGTTCATTATAACCCGATAAGTACTCAACTGATGTTCCCGGCAACAGATCGGTGTAAAACGCCACACGCAGCCAAACACTGAGCAGTTCCCCACGTTCAGGGTCAAGATAGCCCTGGTAGGTCTCTCCACCTTTCCAGCCTGTTTGAGATTTAAGCATACTGCATTCTGTTGTAACTTTGCCCGAATAGGTGGCAGTCAATGAAATCGTCAGCTCGGTTTTCCCCTCTTTGGAAACAGGAATCTGCTCTGGAATCGAAAAGGAAACAGTGTTGTCCTGATGAAGAGTAAGGGTTTCGAGAATCTCGGCGATACAAGCCTTGCCGGTTGCTTCATTAAGCATAATAGCTCCATTCGTTTGCAAAGTTTGCGACGTCTCATGAATAACCGCCAGAAGGTCTATTGTCTCATCTCGCGTTTTTCCATCCGTATACCGAAAAAATAAATCCATTGTCAGGTCGGTATAGCTGGAATCATACGGAATATTATAGGTCTGATTCGCCTGCCATTGTCCTTGCTGCTCTTCCCAAAAATGCAGGCTTTGGCTGAAACCGTCTTCATATTCCGCTCGTCCAGCAATATACAGATCAAATTCTGCATCCTGCGGCAATTCGGACGGGATTGTAAACAAAATCTCGTTATCCTGCAATGTAATACTATTGTACAGTTGTTCTATAAAACTTTCGGAAGTTTGCTGTGCAGCATCTACCGGACGGCTGGTCAAAAATGCGGCTGCTATAATGCAGCAGATGACCAGCACGCCTGCAACCATCCATGCTGTTGGCTTTTTGTAACACAGTACCGCCTTCACACGTTCCCGGATTCCCACTTCCCCAAAAGCAAGCGGACAAACTGAAACCTTATGACGGTGAGCTGTACAATCGAGAAGTACCTGCGAATAGTCCGCACGCTGTTGTGCGTCCATCTCCCGTACCGCTTTTTCATCACACGCAAGCTCAATATCCCGGCAAAATAACAGATATCCCACCCAAAGCAGCGGATTGAACCAGTATACGCTCACAATCAAAAATCCAAGCGGCTTCCACCAGTGATCCTTTCGCAGAAGATGCGCCTGCTCATGTGCGATCACTGCCTGCTGTGTCACTTCATCCATCGCAAAAGGAAGATATATTTTCGGGTGCACCAATCCCAATACAAACGGTGAAGTCACCCTTTCACTCTGGCAGATATTGTCCCGCAGATGTACTGCAGTCGCAAGCTGGTATCTCAGCCGTGTATAACTGACAACCGTATAGATCAACAGCAGGCCGATACCTGCCAGCCATATGACCGATAAAACCGGTATCAGCACCTGCAAGGGATTCGCAGAATCGCCGGGGGTGGGTGACAATGTGTAGTTGATCAATGGATTGACTGTGTGGTTGACAACAGGTATTCCTGTTTCAACTGATGGATCGGTCTGGGTCATGATATCCGGCGAAATCGTCTGTGCGCTCGGTACTAGACTGAATATACTTTCCAGCGTAACCGGGCACACCAGCCGTATTCCCACCAGCCCCCAGAGCAGTACCCTGCTCCATTTGGGTGCCTTTGCTGCGACCAGCCGGAAGACAATGACCGCCATTACCAGCCAGCTCGCCTGTATACTGAGATTGACAACCTTGATCCATACCTGCGGCATCTCTATCCCTCCTCCCGGAAACGGTCAATCATCTGCTGAACCTGGTCAATCTCGTCACAGGACAGCTTCCGGTGTCGGGTAAACGCCGCAATAAATGCAGGCAGCGACCCTTCAAACGTCCGCTCCACCAGATCGTCAATCTCCGCAGCCTGCACTGCGTCCTTGCTTACCAATGAAGTAACCACAGTATTTTCATTTTTCAGAATCCCCCGCTCAGACAGCCGTTTGATGACGGTGTAGGTTGTGGTCGGCTTCCATCCAAGCCGTTCCTTGCAGAGCTTGACCAGTTCCCCGCTTTTGATTGGTTCATGTTCCCACAAAATCAGGCAGAACCGATATTCGCTTTCATAAACTTTTGGCGTATCCATTCGTTTTTCCCCCATTTTGGTTTTACTCTAATGCATTAGATTGATTTTAGTCTAATACATTAGAGCGCATTTGTCAAGAGGATCATCGCCACATTTGTCAAAATATCGGCTCTATAATAAAAGTTGGGGTG
>DCTE01000012.1 GCA_002329405.1 Ruminococcaceae bacterium UBA1448
GTTATTAATGCCGACCCCAACGGTGTCAATATCAATACCGATGCAGGTTCTACCCATATTGAAGGTTTGCAGAAATTTGTGGTTGAAAATGGCTGTGATGTCGGTTTTGCATATGACGGAGATGCCGACAGATGCCTGTGTGTGGACGAAAAGGGCAATGTAATAACCGGCGACCATATCCTGTACATCTACGCAAAATATATGCAGAAACGGCATAAACTGATTCCCAATACTGTCGTGACGACCGTTATGAGCAACTTTGGGCTGTACAAGGCGTTTGACGAGGCTGGGATTGGATATGCCAAAACGGCGGTTGGAGACAAGTATGTCTATGAATATATGACCAAAAATGACTGCCGTATCGGTGGCGAACAGTCGGGACATATCATCTTTTCTAAATATGCCAGCACCGGTGACGGCATTTTGACCAGTCTTAAAATGATGGAAGCATTGGTTGCCAGCAAGAAAAAGATGTCCGAACTGTCGGAAGGATTCAATTTCTTCCCGCAGGTGCTCGAAAACGTCCGGGTACAGGATAAAGCAGCTGCGCAAAATGACCCGGATGTGCAGGCAGCAGTCCGGGAAGTCGCAGAGAAACTCGGCAGCAGCGGACGGGTGCTGGTGCGTGAATCGGGAACCGAACCGCTGATCCGCGTAATGGTGGAAGCGGAAAATCGTGACACTTGTCAGGAATGTGTTGACCAGATTGTCGATGTCATTCGGAGCAGGGGTCATGCAATCAAATCATGAGTAAAAGGAGCGAGTAATTATGTGTGGAATCGTAGGTTATACCGGGTATCAGCAGGCGGCCGGTATTCTGCTGGAAGGCCTTTCCAGACTGGAATACAGAGGTTATGACTCGGCTGGTCTCGCGGTGCGCGACGGGGTGCAGACTCCTGTTATCGTCAAGGCAAAGGGACGCTTGCGGGTGTTGTATGAAAAGACCGACGGCGGCAACGCGGTAAACGGCTGCTGCGGTATTGGTCACACCAGATGGGCGACCCATGGGGAACCGTCTGAAGTCAATGCCCACCCCCATGCAAGCGACGATCTGGCGGTGGTCACCGTCCATAATGGTATCATTGAGAATTATCAGGAACTGCGGGAAAAGCTGGTCAAAAACGGCTATAAATTTGTTTCCCAGACCGATACCGAGGTTGCAGTCAAACTGGTTGATTATTATTATAAAAAGTATAATGAGGGACCGGTTGACGCACTGGCCCGCGCAATGATGCGGATTCGCGGCAGTTACGCGCTGGCTGTGATGTTTGAATGCGCACCGGAAGAAATTTATGTCGCGCGGAAGGATTCCCCGATGATCATTGGCGTTGAGGAAGGGGAGAGCTATCTTGCTTCTGACGTTCCGGCCATTTTGAAATATACCCGTAAAGTTTATTATATCGGCAATATGGAGATTGCCCGCCTGGAAAAGGGCAATGTCACCTTCTATAATATCGACCGTGAAGAGATCGAAAAGGAACTGACCGAGATCAAATGGGATGCTGAAGCAGCGGAAAAGGGCGGCTTTGAGCACTTNNGATGAAGGAAATCCATGAACAGCCCCGCGCGGTACAGGATACCATCCATTCGGCGGTTCACGAGGGAAAGATTGATCTTTCAGAAGTCGGGCTGACCGATGAAGTGATTCAGGGGATCAGCGAGGTGCATATCGTCGCCTGCGGCAGTGCCTATCATGTCGGTGTCGCGACCCAGTATGTGATGGAAGACCTGGCACGCATCCCGGTACGGGTCGACCTTGCGAGTGAATTTAGATACCGCCGTCCGCTGCTGGACAAAGACGCGCTGGTGATTATCGTTTCCCAGTCGGGTGAGACGGCTGACTCGCTGGCGGCACTCCGTGAAGCAAAGAGCAGAGGGATTCGGACGCTGGGTATTGTCAATGTCGTTGGTTCGTCGATTGCGAGAGAGGCGGACAATGTTTTCTATACGCTGGCGGGGCCTGAGATTGCGGTTGCGACGACGAAGGCGTATTCCACCCAGCTGGTTGCCGGGTATATGCTGTCGATTCAGTTTGCGAAAGCACGCGGGACGATTGACGATGCACAGTATACCGCGCTGATTGAGGAATTGCAGACGCTGCCGGATAAGATCAAACGGGTACTGGATGACAAGGAACGGATCCAGTGGTTTGCGGCGAAGTTTGCCAATGCGCATGATATCTTCTTTATTGGGCGTGGGCTGGATTACGCGATCAGTCTGGAAGGTTCCCTCAAGATGAAGGAGATCAGCTATATCCATTCGGAAGCATATGCGGCAGGCGAGCTGAAACATGGTACCATCAGCCTGATCGAGGACGGGACGCTGGTTATCGGCGTGCTGACCCAGGAAGAGCTGTACGAGAAGATGATCAGCAACATGGTCGAAGTCGGCAGCCGCGGCGCATACCTGATGGGCCTGACCAACTATGGCAACTATAATGTCGAGGATACCGTCGACTTTACCGTCTATATCCCGAAGACCGACCGTCATTTCGCTACCTCGCTGGCGGTTGTACCGCTCCAGCTGATGGGGTATTATGTATCGGTTGCAAGGGGCCTGGACGTTGATAAGCCGAGAAACCTTGCAAAGAGCGTAACGGTTGAATAACCTGTAAACAGTATGGATTGAAGCAAAAAGGGCAGTGTATGACGGAAAAACCGTTTTACACTGCCCTTTGTTGTATTATGCAAAGGTTTCGATTGCCCGCAGGGTGATTGCGTCCATATTGTAGTAGCGGTATTCGGCGAGCCTGCCAAGCAGCACCAGTCCCGGATACTTTTCGGCAAGTTCCCGGTAGCGTTGATACAACGCCATGTTTTCCGGGTTGATGATCGCGTAATAGGGGATTTCGTCCTCCGCGCCGGTATAGGGGCGGGAATATTCTTTGACGATGGTTGTTTTGGGGAGCTGCTGGCCGGAAAAGTATTTAAACTCTGTGATGCGGGTGAAATCCTCGTCAACTGTATAGTTGACGGTGCCGCGCTGCTGGAACCATTCCTGGTCAAGGGTTTCAAACTGAAAGTCCAGCGTCCGGTAGGGAAGACGGCCGAACCGGCAGTCAAACAGCTCGTCCAGCGCGCCGGTGTAGACGACTTTTCCGTCAAATACCGCGCCATCAAACAGAATGTTGTCGCCAAAGGTGAGCCGTTTTCCGGCAGGCGTTCCGGTCAGGACGGTGATGTTCGGGTGGTCCAGCATCTTTTCAAACAGGGCGGTATAGCCGTCTTTTGGGATACCCTGCCAACTGTCCTGGAAATAGCGGTCGTCGGTGGAGAGGAATACCGGGACACGGGCGGTCGTTGCCGGGTCGATTGCTTCCGGCGGCGTGCCCCACTGCTTGACGGTATAATGGACAAAGACATGTTCATAAACATAATCCGCGACCTTTTTGAGGTCTTCATCCTCTTCCTGACGGAGGGCGAGAATACCGACCTTCTGTTCCCGTCCAAATCTGGTGCAGAGCTTGTCTTCCAGCCGGGCACCTTCCTCTTCGCCAAACGCAATCCGCAGGGAGGTGAGGTTGAAGGGGACCGGCATGACCGCGTCGCTGCCGGGGCTGAACCGTGCGACCACCCGGTGCTGATAATCCCGCCACCCGGTAAACCGGGACAGGAAGTCAAACACTTTTTCAGAATTGGTATGGAAGATATGCGGACCGTATTGATGGATCAGCACACCGGCCTGATCCAGCCGGTCATAGGCATTGCCGCCGATATGGGGACGCTGTTCGAGGATCAGCACCTTTTCGCCTTTTTCTGCCAGCAGCCTTGCAGAGACTGCCCCGGCGAATCCGGCACCGATGACAATGGTATTGTAATACATGTTGGAA
>DCTE01000063.1 GCA_002329405.1 Ruminococcaceae bacterium UBA1448
CAGCCGCAGCATCTCTTCCAGCTGCGCAATCTCAATTCCCGACTGTCCGGCAAGCTGTAATGCCTCCCCCAGCAGCTGTTCGATCCGGCGCAGGTTTTCTTCCCTTACCAGTTCGGCCGACCGCCGTCCGACAAAGCTGCCGCGCCCGGCAACCGTCTGAATATATCCTTCCCGCTCCAGTTCGTCATACGCCCGCCGGGTGGTGATGACGCTGATCCGCAGATCACGCGCCAGTGTGCGGATGGACGGCAGCATCTCCCCTTCTTTGAGCTGTCCCGAAAGAATCTGCGCGCGTATCTGCTGAATAATTTGCTCATAAATCGGCAGCGGCGAAGTATTCTCGATCACGATGGTCAAGTTGGCACCATCTCCTTCTGTGCAATCTCGTGTATATCTGTACATATTCAGTATATACAGATGATCACAGTTTGTCAAGANNATCTGTACAGACAGCAAGCGGCCGGCAAGGTTTCCCCTGCCGGCCGCTTGCATCTATTCTCCCCAAATGGCGCTGCATTTCGCCTTATCCAAAAATCAGTTCTCTCACAGCTTCAACATTTTCTTCTGGAATCAGGTAGGTCTGATGATCCATAATCAAAACTGGCATCGGTTCATCCGAATAGCCGACAAACTTGATCAGATCAAACAATGTATTCATTTCTTCTGAAGTCAAGTTTCTGCGAAGCACCTCAATCGTACGTTCATTATTCAGCTGAACGCTGATCAGTTCCCCTGCCTGGGTGTCAGCGGTAACCTCTTCGGCCACTGCCATCGGCTCGCCNNTTGAGTAATAGCTTATATGATCTGGCGAAAAATGGAAAATACCGCCTTCCAGATATTCCCCGGCATTCGGGTATTCCTCCGGCGTGACAATGCCAAAGGTCATTTCAACCGTTTCGACAAAAGGTTCGCCGGTGTACATCATGCCTTCATCCGCACTGTAATAGCCAAACTGTTCCAGCAAATCAAGTGTGTTCAGATCACACTCATAGATATACAGGTCATAACGAAGACCTCTCGTTCCCCCATCCGCCAGCAGGTAAAAGCCGACCTGCCCAATCGGCTGGGTATCAGGATTATTCTTCCATCCTTCCGGGCGGCGGCGAAAATCCTCTGCCAGTGCCGCGAGAAAGCTCCGCGCATCCTGTTCAGTCAGCGGCATCGTGCTGGAAGTGCTCTGGCAGATGCCAAGCCGGTCAGAAAGCTGGAACTCATACCGCCAGTTTCCTTCGGTCCCGTATTCATACGCCGTCATCGGCAGCGTTTCGGAAGCCGATTGCAGCTGGTCGGCAATCGCGCAGGTATATTCCTCAGAACCGGCAGCCTCATGCAGATACCGGGTCAGTGTCCATGGAACGTTGTTATAGTGACGGGTAACCGTCCGGCCGTTTTTCATTGTATACTCGATACTGACGCTTTCCTCTCCGTAAGCATACGCAAACTGGTTTTCATCAAATTCAAACGGCAGATATTCCACCAACGGCTGATTCAGCCCGTCTTCCACAGTTTTCTGATTGGCAAGAACCGCCTGATGGAAAGAAACGATACGATGGATATTCTCAGCATCATGCAGTGAAAAACCGTCAAGGTTTTCATCATAAACAGCAACACTTTTAATACCATCCTCCGTCGGCAGCCAGCCTTCATAACCGAAAGTTCCGGTTACAACGACCAACACCGAGAACACCGCAACACCCGCAACACTCACCGCGCTGACAATCAGAGAACGGGCAATGTTTTTAAACCCACGGTTGCGGATGGTGTCCAGGATAATATAGGCCAGAACCCCCAGCNNTACCGATATAATAACCGTCATACCGCTGAAGGCATAGCCGAAAACCTGCGCCGCACCCATTCCAATCGCCAGCGAACCGCCGATTGCTGCAATATAATAGACCGGAAGCCAGACAAAACCGCCCGCCTGTTCACTCTTGCGTGCAACAGCCCGCCGCCATGCCAGCAGTCCAAACACCACTGCAAGCAGTGCCATTTGCAGCTGGTACGACCAGAACTGGCCATAATAAACACCTGAAAGGAAATAATAAAGCGGCGAAAAACGCTTCAGGAAGTCGTAAATCCAGACCCCGTCCGAGCTGAATCCAAAAGTCGCTTCGCTGATCCGCTGAAAGATCATCGAAACCAACGCAGCATACCCCAGCACAATGATGGCAAAATACCCGGCACTTTCCAGTACTGTCGAGCAGCAGAACATCAAAAAGCTCATCAGCGCATAAAACAACAACGCTGTGACAGCAACCGCCAGAACCACTTTCAGATATTCACCGTCAAAATTTTCCGCAAAGCTGTTCTGGTTGCGCTTTGCGCCAAACGCCGCGTCGTAATAATCGGTAATACCGGCCGTCAGCGGCATTGTCAGCAAATAGGGCGCAAACAGCAGGAAAAGCCCCGCGCAGATATTTCCCCAGAACATCTTCCCTCTGGTCACCGGCAGCGCATGGAAGGTATCCATCGCGCGGCGGTTATCCAGATAGGAAAATACAACCATCGGGACGACAATCGACGCTCCAATTGCTGTCACCAGTCCCAGAACTGCCAGCGACGGCAGCGAAATCGACAGGGAATAGGTGTCCGCTGCTGCCAGCCGGCCGGGAAGATTCGGGTATTCCATCAGCAACCCAATCGGCCCGAAAATCACCATTGCAACCAGATACAAAATAAACGGGTTGCGGCAGCGGATCACCGTATCCTTAAAGACGCCCCATGCGCTGTTGATCTTTGCCGGGCTGGATGCAGAATCCTTCCCGTCAATCTTTAAAAATGAC
>DCTE01000059.1 GCA_002329405.1 Ruminococcaceae bacterium UBA1448
GCGGTGACACTGTCGCCGAGGGCGACGATCAGCGGGTTGCGGCGTTCCAGCCCAGCGCGGTCCTGGCCATATTTTGTCAGGCCGCCGACAAAGCCAGTGTTGTGTTTCATAACCTTGAGGAAGTGCTCCGGTTCGCCGAAGACACACCCGTCATGTTCGAGCGCATAAGTGATAAATTCCTTTGCGAGCGGGGTTTCGATCTGTGTTTTCATTGACATCATCCTTTCATCCGTTTTTCTGTCCGATGTACATTGCATGTTCCGACATCGCCAGCAGTTCGGGGACCTCCAGCAGACGTTTGGCAATTTCAATCCAGCAGCGGATTTCCCCTTCACTGCGTTTCATCAGTTCCGATTCGTTGGGTGACAGGATTCCTTCCTGACCGAACAGATGGAGCTTTGTGAGCGGGAACTGTGCCATAAAGGGGAGGATATTGTTTTGATGGGAGAATCTGGTGCTGGAAAACGAAGGACCGATATAATCGCGGCCCTGGAGGATATTGTCGATCAGAGCAGCCGTCGGGGTCCCGTCTGCAAAATCATGTTCGACATAGCCGCCGTTTTTCAGGTCGTAGATTGCGCCTGCAAAGTTCAGAATAAAGGAAGCATATAAATTCCCGCCGGGTTTCAATTGGAGCAGTGCCTGTTCAACTGCTTTTTTGCGGTCATCGTCTTCCTTCAGATGGTAGAGCGGTCCCATCAGCAGCACATGGTCAAATTCACCCAGATTGAGGCTGTCCAGTTCAAGACAGTTTGCGGCATAAGCAGCAAATTTTACACCCGTTTCCGCTGCCTTTTGCTGCGCGAAGCGGATATTTCCGGGCGAGAGGTCGACCAGCGTGACGTCGCATCCCATTTTGGCAAAGTGGATGGAATATCTGCCGGGGCCGCCGCCGATATCCAGAACCCGGTCACCGGGGCGGATATATTTTTCCATCATATACAGTGTCAGCGGCATTTCAAAGGGATGGCGTTCCAGCCGATCCCATTCCATCTGGGAATTTTCGTCATAATATTTTTGTACTTCGGCGCATTGTGCCTGCAATCCGATCACCCAACCTTCCATTCTGTTTTGGATAGCATATTCCAATATGACTACAAATATCCATTTTTATTGTATCCTTTTTTGTAACAACTGTCAATACACAACGGCAGCCTTCTGTGAAATCTGTGAAACTCTTGTACCTTCCCGGCAACCATGGTATAATAAAAGCAGTATACGGGTGCCGGATGGCACGCAAGCGGAAAGGAATGGTATTGATTATGAGCAAAGTAGTCGTATTTCTGGCCGATGGCCATGAAGAGTGTGAAGCATTGATTCCCGCTGACCTGCTGCGCCGCGCAGGTGTGGAAGTTGTGCTGGCGTCGATCACCGGAAGCCTGCAGGTGACCGGTTCCCACGGCATCCATGTTACAGCCGACGCATTGGCGGAAGAGGTCACCTATGCGGATACCGACCTGCTTTTCCTGCCGGGCGGCCTGCCAGGGACGACCCATCTGGGCGAGAGCATGCTGGTTAAGGAGAAGGTGCTGGAGTTTGCCGCGAAGGGCAAGAAGGTTGCGGCGATCTGTGCTGCTCCAAGCGTGCTGGGTGGACTGGGACTGCTGGACGGCCGCAACGCGACTTCGCATCCCGGCTTTGAAGACAAGCTGGGCGGGGCAAATGTCACCGGCCATGCTTATGACGTCGACGGCAACATTACGACCGGACGGGGCCTTGGAGCCGCGATTCCGTTTGGCCTGTCGCTGGTTGCGCAGCTGGCCGGACAGGAGGCTGCCGACAAGATTGCCAGCGCGATTGCCTATAACGGCTGATCAGCCGGCTATCTGCTGATCGCAGGTAAAGTTAAACAGCCAGGTACACGGCATTTACGCTGTGCACCTGGCTGTTTTATTTTTGGTCAGTGGATTTCGCTTTCCTTCTGCTGCTGGATGGCAGCCTGGAGGACGGTACGTTTTCCACGTTTGTCGCATTCCCTGAAATGTTCCAGCAGGGTCTCCTCATCTGGTGTCAGCCGTGGAGCACCCTCCGGGTCGTTGGTCAGACCGAGCAGATAGTCGGTCGTAACGCCGTAATACTGTGCCAGCTGGGCGAGTGCCTGACAGCTGAGCTGGCGTTTGCCGTTTTCATACATCGAGTAGGCTTCGCGGGAGGTACGCAGCACTGCCGCCGGTTCCATGGCCACCTGTACCCCCTCATACACCCCCTGGGAGGCATGCAGGCGGGAACTCATAATATAAAAGAACAGCGCGGCGAGTTCCCCCACCAGAAACGGCAGGCCTAGGCAGACTGCCCGCCAGAAGCGCGGTTCCAGAAGCAGTGCCAGAACCCCCAGCATGAAAATGTAGGTGTAGCCCATCTCATAGGTGCCGCAGCTCCAAAAGGTGAGCAAGCCCCCCAGCACCGCCCAGCGGACATGCATGCTCTTGTGCAGGGCCACCATGCACAAGCCCGCCAGCAGAGCAGGAAGCAAAACCGCCTGCGGCAGTGCCGCGTAACTGTACATGCCATTGTTCTGGTAATAGTCAAACAGGCACAGCATCAACGGCAGCAGCGCAAACGCCGCGCCGCCCAGCGCTTTGCGCCCGGTGGCCTTGCTGACCAAAAGGCCAAGCACAGCCGCGTCCACCAGCGTATGGCCAATGATATAAAGGCGATAGCTGCTGATATTTCCCCGCAGCCAGTATCGGATAGGGGCAGGCAGGCTGTTGAAAGGGAAGAACCGGGAATCGTTCAGAGTCAGCGCCTGCCATATCCCCTGCAGTTCCTGCATCCAGACATCCCAGGCCCCCTGGGTCGTAAGTTTATAATAGACGGATAAGTTGCCGTACTGGTCGTCGCCGCCCAGAGGCGCCAGCAGGGTGACCTTCAGATACCCGACGGCCGCCACCAGCGCCACAGCCAGCAAGGCCCGCCAGAACCAGCGGGACGCGCTGATTTTTCTTGCCGTATCCCGCAGTTTGATCTGTTCG
>DCTE01000196.1:0-470 GCA_002329405.1 Ruminococcaceae bacterium UBA1448
ATGACGCTGTGCGGGGTGGATGAACGGATGCTGCCGACGATTGATTTCGGGCACCTGAATGCCCGGACGTTTGGCTCCATCAAATCGCAGGCGGATTTTGCGGCCATTCTGGACACATTGGAAAACCGTTTGGGGAAAGACCGTGCAAGCCGCTTCCATTCGCATTTTTCCAAAATTATGTATACCGTCCCGGGCGGCGAGAAATGCCATCTCACCTTTGCAGACAACGAATATGGTCCTGATTTTGAGCCGCTGATGGAGCTGATCGCAAAACGGGGATGGACGCCCCGGTTTATCTGCGAATCGGCCGGAACACAGACCGAAGATGCTGCCGCGATGATGAAAAGCTATCAGGCTTATCTGTCAGAGGATGGTCTGAAGGGATGATTTTTGGAAGAATGGACGTTTTTTTCAATTTGCTCTTGCAAAATTGCGCAAAATACGGTACACTATAAAGGTATGATACACCG
>DCTE01000196.1:489-5657 GCA_002329405.1 Ruminococcaceae bacterium UBA1448
TACTGCAGGCGATTTCAGAAACGGATTGACTTTTGATATGGACGGACAGGTTATGCAGGTTATCGAATTCCAGCATGTTAAACCTGGCAAGGGCGCGGCTTTTGTCCGTACCAAACTGAAAAATGTAATCTCCGGTGCTGTCACTGAAACCACCTTTAACCCGACCGCTAAATTCCAGGAAGCTTATGTTGAACGTAAAGATATGGAATATCTGTACGAAGACGGCGGCCTGTATTACTTCATGGACCCTGAAACTTACGAACAGCTCCCGATTGCTGGCAGCGTCATGAACGACTCTTTCAAATTTGTCAAAGAGAACATGGTCTGCAAGGTTCTTTCCTATAAAGGCAATGTTTTTGGCGTTGAAGCACCCAACTTTGTTGAGCTGCAGGTTACCAAGACCGACCCTGGCTTCAAGGGCAACACCGCTACCAACGCGACCAAACCTGCTACTCTGGAAACTGGCGCAGAGATCAAAGTCCCGCTGTTCATCGACGAGGGCGAAATGATCAAGATTGATACCAGAACCGGCGAATATCTCTCCAGAGCTTGATTTGGCTGATCGAGAGCATACGAGCAGAATATTTTTACAAGTAACCGCATAAAATGGAAACGGAAGATTCCGTTTCATCGCGGGTGGAGGTTTCAATATGGAACTGATGGAAAAAGTTGCTTATCTGAAAGGTATGGTTGACATGGCGGAGTTTGACCCCGCCTCCAAGGAAACCAAAGTCCTTCGCGCGCTGATCGACGCGGTGGACGAGATGGCACAGACAGTTGCTGAGCTGGTGGAAGCCAATTCTCAGATGTGCGAAGTAATTGAGTCGCTGGATGAGGATTTGACCGAAGTCGAAAACGACCTGTATGGTGAAGACGACGAGGACGAAGAAGATTATGACGACGATGAAGACGATGAGGAAGATGTTTATGAAGTAACATGTCCTTCCTGCGGCGAAGTCTTTGAGGTCGATGAGGCGATGCTGGACGAAGGCGAGATCAACTGCCCTGCTTGCGGTGAGCTGCTCGAATTTGATTTGCAGATTGACGATCCTCCCGCTGAAGATGGTGCGGAAACGTCTGTAGAAGACTGATTTTGTGCCCAGTAGTTGGATAGAACATCAGTGCTATCTGGCTTTTTGGCAAAACTTCATACGTTGTTTCGGGGCGGAGTGAGATTCTCCACCGGCAGTATAGTCTGCGAACGCCAGTGATGGTGCCGATCCGGTGCAATTCCGGAACCGACGGTAAAAAGTCTGACTGATTTTTGCCAATCAGGTCAGATGGAAGTCCGGATGAGAGAAACAGGTAAAGAGACGAAAGGGCTTTTTCCCTTTTGTATTTTTGCGTATCCATCAGCCCCTGCCAGTTGGCGGGGGCTTTTGTTTTTTCCGAACAATGCCTGAAGTACGCTTTATATTTTTGTGCGTGGACAGGAAACTGTCCGGAAAGGATGATGTGTGATGGTTACACAGAGCAAAAGAAATGTACAGGTTCGTGCAATGGTTATGACAGCGCTTTTGGCAGCAATGTCGTACATTCTGGCGATGATGTCATTTTCCGTGCCGTTTATGCCGAGTTTTATCAAGCTGGATGTCTCCGAGCTGCCGGCATTGATTGGCTCGTTCAGCCTTGGTCCGGTCTATGGCGTCGTGATCTGCCTGGTCAAAAATTTGTTGGGGTTGATGAATACCAGCACCAATGGTATTGGTGAGCTTTCCAACTTTTTGTTGGGCGCAATGTTTGTATTTCCGGCTGGACTGTTTTATCAGCGCAATAAGACCCGCAAGGGGGCCATTATCGGCAGCCTGATCGGTGCCATTTGTATGGCAGTCGGATCGGTATTTACCAATATCTTTCTGGTTTACCCGATTTACTATAATTTCATGGCAGAGGAAGCAATCCTTTCAGCCTATCAGCTGATCGTTCCTGCAATGAAGAGCGTTAAACAGTGCATTATCTGCTTTAACATGCCCTTTACCTTTATGAAGGCGATGCTCAGTGTTCTGATCAGCCTGCTGGTCTATAAACGTCTGTCCCCCGTCATCAAGGGCAAAGTATAAATCATCTGATTTTTTGTTACAGAAGAGGCCGCCGAATGGTTTGGCCTCTTTTCTTTTGGGCAGAATACTGGTATAATAAAAACAGTTTCGGGGTTTGTTCCCCGCTGCTCAACAGTTGTTTTTTAAAATGACAGGAGGTTATCATATGCCTTATATTCGTACCACCACCAATGTACCGGTTTCTGACAGTGCTGCAGAGAAAATCCGTGCAGAGCTTGGACAGGCAATCCGTCTGATTCCCGGCAAGAGTGAGCAATGGCTGATGCTCGCAGTGGAAGGGGATAAAAAAATGTACTTTTCCGGTTCGGATAAGCCGCTCGCGATGGCAGAAGTCAGCCTTTACGGAGCAGCCGATGGAGAATGCTATAACCGGCTGACCGGTAAGATTACCGAGATTCTGTCAAAAGTCCTTTCGGTGCCTGCTGACCGGATCTATGTACGGTATTCCGAGACGGAGTACTGGGGATGGAATGGTGAGAATTTCTGATGGGGAAAGGGTGAGCGGATATGCCGATGATTGATCTGAGCACCAATGTCACCGTCTCCGAACGGGCCCGGCTGGAACTTGCCCGTGGTCTGGGAGAAGCAATCTGCCTGATTCCCGGAAAGGATGAGGACAGCCTGATGCTGCGGATTTCTGGCAATAACGATATGTTTTTCAAAGGCAGGGATGATATTCCGATGGCGTATGTCCGTACTGATCTGTATGCACAGCTGCCGGATGAAGAATACCAGCCTTTTGGAGATGCGGTGATGCGGCTGCTGGGAAAGGTGTTGACCATTCCGTCCGGCAATGTCTATCTGACCATCCGGCAGATTCCCTGCTGGATCACACGTGGTGAACAACATGATTAAGATTGCAGTATGTGATGATGTCCAGCAGGATCAGCAGCTGCTGGTTTCACTGATCCGGGAACTTGACCCGTTTGACGGGCAGTTTGCGCTGGACCAGTTTTCGAGCGGGGAGGCACTGCTTGCATCGGAAAAACGGCCGTATGATATGGTAGTGTTGGATGTACAGATGCCGGAGATGTCCGGTTATCGGACGGCGCAGCTGCTGCGGGAGACCGACAGCAAAACAGTTCTAGCTTTCCTGACCGGAGTGGCAGCACCGACAGTGGAGGTGTTCCGGGTCACGCCGTTCCGGTATCTGATGAAACAGATGGGGCGGGAAGAACTGATGCAGGAACTGACCGCCTGCTTCCATGAGGTGGAACGGACCAACCAGTATGTAACCTTTCAGTCGGGTGGGGAGCTGCTGAGGCTGTCGGTGTCTTCAATCCTGTATTTGGTCATTCAGGGGAGGAGCGTCGATGTTATCACCGATCAGGGACGGTACAGTTTAAAAATCAAGATGGCCCAGCTGCAGGATGTGCTGGCTCCGCATGGGTTTGGCTGCTGCCACAAAAGTTATCTGTGTAATTTTTCGCGGATTATCTCGGTCAGCTCCAGCTCTGTGATCATGGAAAATGGGGATATCCTGCCGGTGTCCCAGCCCAAGGCTAAGAGCTTTAAGAGTGAGTTTCTGCATTTTGCAAAAACAACTGTCTGAGGAGTGTGACAGATGCAGGAATTGTTATACTGGATGCTTGCGCAGGCACCGTCTAATATCTTTGTTTTGCTGATGATGGAGGATCTTTGCCACCGGACGTTGGTTCCGGTGGAGGAGCATCGGAGGAGTACGCCTTATTTGTTTACAGCCGTTGCGATCGTGATGACAGGTGCGGACCTGTTTCACAATAGTTTTCTGACAATGGCGGTGACATGCGCCTTTATCGGAGCACTGATCGGCTGGCTGTATGCAAGGGAAAGGCCGTATATCCGGCTGGTGATGGCGGGAATTTTCTGTCTGTTGATTTCGGCGTCGGATATGGTTGGATTCGGTTTGTGGAGTGCCGGACGGATGGTCGGGTACAACGGTGGCAATCCACTGGTTTGCCAGTCGATTGGCGGACAATTTTTCCTGCTGCTGGTGTTTATTTTGATGCGCTGGTATATCCGGGCAGCGGTTACGGTTTACCATTCAAATGAAAGTACCTGGTTCTGGGTTTGCCTGATTGTACCGGGTGTCAGTTTGCCGACGATGGGAGTTTTCTGGCGTCTGGCGATGACAGGGCATTACAGTGATCAGCTGGATATGGCGATGATGCTTTGCTGCACTGCGCTGCTGTTTGGATGCCAGGCTTCTTTTCGGATGTTTGAAAATATCGCTTCTCAAATGGAAGTGACCCGGGAGTATCAGGCTATCCGGCTGCGGCAGGAGATGGAAAAAAGGCATTATGAGCTGGTACAGCGGAAAAATGAGCAGTACGCCTCAGCAGCACATGATTTGAAGCATCATCTCCGCTGTTTGTCCGATATGGCAAAGCAGGGCCAGTTGGACAGTATCCGCAGTTATATTGCCGGGATGCAGCAGGAAGAAAAGCGCAGACGGCAGGATGAATATCTGCGCATGTTTACGCAGGATCGGGTGCTGAATGTAATCCTGAGCGAAAAGGCCAGGATTGCCGCTGATGAGGAAATTAAGTTTACCGCCGATCTGACGGCCGGTTTGGACTTTCTCGACTCGCTGGACAGCTGTGCGCTGATGGGCAATCTGCTGGATAATGCGCTGGAGGGAGCGAGAACGACCCTTCCAGGGAAAGAACGGTTTGTCCGGGTGCAGATCCGCCCGTTCAATCAGGGATTTGTGCTTGTCCGGGTAGAAAACAGCTTTTCCGGTTTTCTGCGGGAGAAGAATGGCCGTCTGCTGTCTACCAAGGACGAAGGCGGACGCGGATATGGGATGCAGAGCATCGCCCAGATCGCCGAAAAAACCGGCGGCAGTATGGAGTATGAAAGCCATGATGGCATCTTCACTGTCAATGTGCTGTTGAACCTGCTCCTCAGCGAAGAGGAACCACTTCGACCCTGAGAGAAAAATCCCAATCGGGCAGCCGGATGCGGATATAGTCCGAGCGGATGTCGCAGACAAGACTCTCTCCTGCGGGCGGATTGGAGATCATCCGGCAGCGGTAGCCGGTAACCGACCAGCCCGCCAGCAGTACGGTCAGGGCCAGGGTAATGCCGAAAGAAATAAGAAAAGTTTGAAACCGCTGACCCGGTGAG
>DCTE01000098.1 GCA_002329405.1 Ruminococcaceae bacterium UBA1448
GCCTTCGCTTCGCTGTCCCAATAGGGTGCGCCCAACCCTGAAAAGGCGGGTACAAGATAGGTCGTATCTTCCGGGTTGGCCTGTGCGGCCAGCTCGCCCGACTCCCGGGAGGCAGTCAGCAGCTTGACATCGTCAACCAGCCATTTGATGACCGAACCTGTATAGTTGATGTTGCCTTCCAGCACATAGTTGACCTTGCCGCCCATGCACCATGCCAGTGAAGTGACAATACCGGCGTCCGAAAAGATCGGCTTATCGCCTGTGTTCATCATAACCGACGAACCGGTTCCGAAGGTTGCCTTGATCATGCCGGGGGTCAGGCAGCCCTGTCCGAACAGTGCGCCATGGCTGTCGCCGAGCACACCATGAATCGGAATCTTTTTGGGCAGGTATCCGTCCAGATCGGTATAGCCGTACAGTCCGTCCGAATCAGTAACCGTCGGAAGGGTGTCTGGGTCAATACCGAACAGCTTGCAGATATCAGCGTCCCAGGAAAGGGTACGGATATTGAAAAGCTGGGTACGGGAAGCGTTCGAGTAATCACATCTGAACTCCGCTCCCCCAGTCATTTTGAAGACCAGCCAGGAATCAATTGTTCCGCAGCAGAGCTTCTTTCCGCTCAAATCTCCGGCATTTTGCAGTACCCACGCGATCTTTGCCGCCGAAAAATAAGGCGATAAACGCAATCCAGTGCGTTCGCGGATCATCTCGGCGTATGCAGAAAGCCCTTCGCAGATCTTTGCACCGCGGGCGCACTGCCAGACAATCGCGTCGTAAACCGGCAGGCCGCTTTCCCTATCCCAGACAAGGGCAGTTTCCCGCTGATTACTGATGCCGATGCCGGCAATCTCTCCGCGGTCAATCCCTGTCTTTTCAACAACGGCACGGACGACCCCTTTTGTGTTCTCCCAGATCTCCATCGGGTCATGTGCGACCCAACCGTTTTCCGAGATCTTCTGGGTATGCGGAAGATCGCTCCGCCCGACCAGGCGGGTNNCCTTGGTCCCCGATGTACTCTGGTCAATCGCAAGAATGTATTTCATCGCGGAATCCGTCCTTTCCGGGTTAACCCAACAGCTGCTTGGCCGCCGCGACAATGCCGTCGCAATTGAGATGATAATAATCGAAAACTTCACGGGAAGTGCCAGTGACGACCGGTGCGTCAGGAAGACCCATGCAGACAACCTTACGGGGGGTATTCGCGGCGATCACCTGACAGACCATCGAGCCCAGACCACCGATGGTGGTATGCTCTTCGATCACGATGACAGCTTTTGCAGCATCGGCAGCTTTGATGACTGCCTCAGTATCCAGCGGTTTTACGCAGTACATATCCAGTACGCCGGTGGAAATACCCTCGGCATTCAGCACTTCCGCTGCTTTGACAGCCGCGTCGACCATCTCGCCGCAGGCAATAATCGCGATATCACTGCCCTCTCCGAGAACTGTAGCTTTGTCCATTTCAAACGGGCAGTTATCTTCGGTATAAACATCCGGTACAGCGTTGCGGCCGACACGGATATATGCAGGTTCATTGTCCTGATAGAGTGCTTCCATCAGTTTTCTGGTCTGGAAGCGGTCGGACGGCAGATAAACACGCATGCCGGGGATAGAAGCCATATCCGCAATATCGGTCGCAGAATGATGGGTCATTCCCAGCGCACCATAAGATACGCCGCCCGAAATACCAATCAGCTTGACATTGGTGTGCGAATAGGCACAGTCAACCTTAGCCTGTTCCATGCTCCGGGTGGAAAGGAAGCAGGCGGGCGACGCAGCGTAGGATTTCTTGCCGCATTTTGCCAGACCGGCAGCAATTGAAACAAGGCTCTGTTCAGCGATGCCGACTTCGACAAACTGTTCGGTATAGGTATCGGCAAACGGTGCCAGCGAAGCACTGCCGCGGGAATCGGAACAGAGAACAACAACATCTTTGTCCTCTTTGGCTTTTTCCATCAGGACTTCACAGATTACCTGTTTATTCGCAATTTTATTCATTTGCGGCGGCCTCCTTTTCTTTCAGCTCTGCCATACCCTGCTGATACTCTTCTTCGGTCGGAACCCGATGATGCCAGCCAGCCTTGTTTTCCATAAAGGATACACCGCAGCCCTTGGTGGTATTGGCAACGATCAGCGTGGGTTTACCCTTGACCGTCTTTGCTTCTTCAAATGCTGCGTCCAGTGCGTCGACATCGTTGCCGTCGACCGAGATTACATGCCAGCCAAAGGTTGCCCAGCGTTCTTCCTGGCTTTCCTGATTCATGACATATTCGGTCGTACCGGAGATCTGTAGACGGTTGCGGTCGATAACTGCGCAGAGGTTGTCCAGCTTATAATGTCCGCCAGCCATCGCGCCTTCCCAGACGCTGCCTTCTGCCAGCTCACCATCGCCCATCACGACATAAACCCGGTAGTCCCGCTTGTCCATCTTGCCGGCGATTGCCATACCGACCGCGACAGACAACCCATGGCCAAGCGAACCGGAGTTCATCTCAATACCATTGATTTTATTGTTGGGGTGGCCGATATATTTGGAAAGATACTGCGAAACCGTCAGCAGATCTTCCCGCGGGAAAAACCCCTTCTGGCAAAGGACTGCATAAAGAGCTTCGACCGAGTGGCCCTTGGAAAGTACAAAGCGGTCATGATCAGGATCATGGAAGTTTTCGGGGGTAACATTCATCTGCTTGTTGTACAAAACGTTCAGGATATCGGTCACACTGAAGTCGCCGCCGATATGTCCGGTCTTCGCCCGATAGACGATGTCCAGAATATCCTGACGCAGCCGATAGGAATTCGCTTTCAGATTCATATTGACATTTCCTTTCTTGCTCGTCTCAGCTGTTTATTCACCGCGCAGATAAGCACGGATTTCCTCATCATTGTCATCATACAGATCCGGTTTGATACCGATGTATTTACATGCTTCATACAGCCGTGCGACGACATCGCCATGGATACCTGCACAATGGTGGATGTACGGACCTTCTACGATCTTTGCTTCCAATTTCTTCCAGTTCTTGACCTCAACCCAGAGGTAGGTTCCCTTGGTATAAGGGCCGTCAATTCCCTTCGCGGTGCCCAGCAGCAGGCTAT
>DCTE01000014.1:0-4324 GCA_002329405.1 Ruminococcaceae bacterium UBA1448
ACGAGGATCGCGGGTCAGGAAACCAGCTTTCTTCAGAGAAGGACGCAGCTCGGGATCAAACTGAAGCAGTGCTCTGGACAGGCCATGACGGATTGCGCCAGCCTGACCGGTAACGCCGCCGCCTGCAACGGTGCAGACGATGTCAAATTTGCCTTCAGTCTCGGTCAGGGCCAGAGGCTGACGGACAATCAGTTTCAGGGTCTCAAGGCCAAAGTAATCGTCGATCGAGCGGCCGTTGATGGTGATGGAACCAGTGCCCTGGTAAACGCGTACACGTGCAACAGAGGATTTTCTTCTGCCGGTGCCGTAGAAATAAGGTTTGGATTCGTACATTTAAATAGCCTCCCTTCGATGATTACAGCTCGTATTTCTCGGGCTTCTGTGCTGCATGCGGATGCTCAGCGCCAGCATATACATGCAGGCGGCCTCTTTCCTTGCGGCCGATAACGGTGTCAGGAATCATCCCGTTGACTGCAACTTCCATTGCCTTTTCAGGATGGGTCTTCATCAGGGTTGCGTACTGTACCTCTTTCAGATGGCCGATCCATCCGGTATGCCAACGCAGGTACTTGTTCTCCAGCTTCTTGCCGGTCAGAACAACTTTCGCGCAGTTGATGATGATGACATTGTCACCACAGTCAACGTGGGGAGCAAAGGTGGTTTTATGTTTGCCACGGAGCAGGGCTGCTGCTTCAGCGGCGACACGGCCCAGGGTCTTGCCCTCGGCGTCGATCACATACCAGTTGCGGCTGATCTCAGCAGCTTTCGGCATTGTAGTCATAGTCTTTTACCTCCAGTAATATTTTCATGAATCTTCGGATTCCAGACCGTCTTTATCTTTGAATCCGCCTACCAAAACCGGGTTTCGTTTCAGTACGTTTTTCACAACGTGTATTATTATAATCGACTGCAAGCAGTTTGTCAACCCGAAATTCGGCTATTTTTTAATTTACACACCAGATTCTCTCGATTTCTCGTTATTTTGCTTCTTTTATCTCACTTTCTCATTTGTCATTTCATTTTTCCGCCTTTTTCATTGGTCTGAGTGGACAAAACAGCCTGATGTTTTCCTGGAAATCTGTGGAAAATTTCTGTTTTTCCCTACCGTTGTGCTATAATACTTTCAGATCACTTCCCTGTTTGACCTTTTTTTCGCTGCAAATCCGCATATTTCTGTATTTTTTCTTTTTATTGATTTTTTCTGTGACCAAACCGGCTGCTCAATTGTCCTATATATGAGGCCTCAAGATGAGGGAATCCCCCATCAACAACCTGCTCCGGCAGGCAATTTGACTTTGGAAAGGAGGCGGCAGAATTGGAACAGGATATCGGCGCGCTTTTCTGTGCTTATCAGGACAGTGTCTTCCGGCTCGCTCTCAGCTATACCCGCTCGGTGCAGGACGCTGAGGATATCTGCCAGACGGTTTTCCTCAAGCTGCTTCATGCGGACAACATCCAGCCCGGCAAAGAAAAAGCCTGGCTGATGCAGGTCACTGCAAATGAAAGCCGCAACCTTCTGCGCTCATTCTGGCGGCGGAATGTCGGCTCCCTGGACGAGCTTCTGGAAGATACCCTTCCGCTGCAAACAACAAAAGACAGTGAACTTTTTATCCAGGTGATGGCGCTGGATACCAAATATCGGGTCGTGCTCTACCTTTATTATTATGAAGGCTTTTCCACCGCTGAAATTGCACGGCTGACACATTCCAGCAAAACCGCTGTCACGACCCGGCTCCAACGAGCACGGGATAAACTGAAAACAAATCTGGAGGGAGCAGGCTATGAAACAGCAGATCAATTCGGTCTTTGAACAGATCCGGCTGCCCGCTCAGGCGTCTCAACGCATCCGCGCCCGGCTGGAAATGGAAGCATCGGAACTCATGGGGAAAGGAATGGAGAATATGAAGAGACAGAAAAATATCAGCGTCAGAAAAAAAGTACTGGTCAGTGTGATCGCGGCCGCTGTCATCTGCGCGGTGCCGGCAGGCGTTTATGCGGCATGGCATGGTGATATTATACAGTTTATATCCGGTGGCGGCAGAATTGCCCACTACGAGGATAATCTGCCTTCTGATGCTACACAGGAAGAAATGGAGGACTATCTGTCAGATATTCTCGATCAGGAAATGGCACAGGCAGAAAGTGATGTTGATGCCAGTGACAGCTATCTAAAAGTTGAAAACGGACGGCTGATTCTCAATCCTGACGGCGAAAAACTGGACATCACTGACAAACTCTCTGAAATCGAACCCTATATCCATACTGTTGAGCCCGGTGACGGTACTACCCATTACCTGATTATCGGCGGTACCATTGACAACTATGGACTTGCAGAATTTGTCCAGACCGACGATGGCCAATGGCAGGGCGGTTTCTCCAATAATGCAACAGGTGAATGGTACATTAATGGTGTTCAGCAGCTGAAACTTCCCTGGGCAGATACGATCATCCAGAATGAACAGCGGATGCAGGCGGAAAACAGTTCCGGCTCTGAAAGATAAACTGCTTTGGCTGTACAGCCAGCCTGATACACCCCCCCGCGGACTGTCCGCGGGGGTTTTTGTCGTTTTATAGGATGGAGCGGCGGCGGACATACATTTGTAACAATATGTTTATCTGACAACCATTTACTGACTTCGACAGGTATGGTAGAATAAAGCTGAAAATCTCAAAAGCGAAAGGGGCGAACAGATTGTTCGGTTATATCCGGCCTTCCATCAGTGAACTGCGGGTCAGCGAATATGAAACCTACCGGGCGGTCTATTGCAGCATCTGCCACGCTCTGAAAGAACATTTCGGCCTGCTCTCCACCCTGTCGCTCAACTATGATTTTACCTTCGCGGCACTGCTGGGACTGGCTTTGCAGGATGATTTCCCGGGCTATGAACCTTTCACCTGTGCCGCTCACCCCCTCCGCAAACGCCAACGGCTGAAAAATGAGGAAAATACCCTTCCTTACATCAGCGGTTGTGTCGTCTCGATGGTGCACGCCAAGGTCGCCGACAACATAGCTGATGCAAAGGGTATCAAAAGCGCCGCCTACCGGATGACCCTGCCACTGACCGCGCGGGCTGGCAAAAGGGCCGACAGTCTGTTCCCTGTTCTCACCGGTGTCTGCCGGGAGATGAACCAGCAGCAGGCTGTGGTCGAGGCTGACCCCAATGCCGGGCTGGACGCGGCCGCTGAACCTAGTGCTCACGCCCTGTCCCAGATGATGGCGGCTTTATCGGAAGACGCGATGGAAAAGCGGATTCTCGAACGGTTCGGCTATCTGCTGGGGCGGTGGATTTACTTTATTGATGCGCTGGACGATCTGGAAGACGACTGCAAGGAAGGCGGGTTCAACCCGTTTCTCCGCAAATTTCAGGTCAGCGGCGAACTCTCCGGCCAGATGAAAGAACAGATTTTTCAATATGGCCGCGAACTGCTCAACATCACCGCCGCTGAGATGGCGGCAGCCTATGAACTGCTGGAACTAAAACGGTTCAAGGGAATCCTGGACAATATTGTTTACCTTGGTCTGCCCGCTTCGATGGAACGGGTCTTCAACGGTCAGAAAAACAAAGAATCTGATCCAAAAGAAGACCTCTCCCCGTCTTCGGTCAGCCTGACATAAATTTTTTTACTGCCCAACCGGGCGATTGGAGGAAAATATGCCTGAAAAAGATCCTTATCAGGTGCTTGGCGTCTCCCGTGACGCAACTGAAGAACAGGTCAAGGCCGCTTATCGCGAACTGGCCAAAAAATACCACCCCGACAACTATGCCGACTCCCCCCTTGCTGATGTCGCCAATGAAAAGATGCAGGAGGTCAACGCCGCTTACGACGCTATATTAAAGGATATCAAAAACCGCGGCAGCTCGTCGTCCTCTTCTTCTTCCTCTCAGGGTGGCTACAATGGTAACTACCAGGGCGGTTATCAGGGCGGCTACCGTCAGCAGAACACCGGATTTGGCGGTTATGGCGGATATGGCGGGTTTGGCGGCCAGGGCTATGGATATGGTCAGGCGTACGGTGCTTTTGCCGACGTCCGCCGGATGATCCAGCAAAACCGCCTCGTCGAAGCAGAAGAGCTGCTGGACGGCACCCCCTCCGGCCGCAGGGACGGCGAATGGCATTATCTCAAGGGAACGATCTGTTATCAGCGCGGCTGGCTGGACGATGCCCGCAACCATTTTGGTGCTGCCTGCCAGATGAACCCGACCAACCCTGAATACCGCGCTGCCCTCAACCGGATGAACTGGCAGGGACACGGCGGCTACGGTGCGCCCGGCACCGGATACCGGCAAACGGGCGGTTATGGCAGCGGAATGGATGCCTGCAA
>DCTE01000014.1:4333-4704 GCA_002329405.1 Ruminococcaceae bacterium UBA1448
GGCGACCTGATCCCCTGCTGCTGAGCGAGGCGGTCGCACAATGGGTTACAACAAATACAACGGCCGCAAAATGGCCCTCGGCGGGATTATGGCGGCGGTCTCAATCGTCCTGATGCTGCTGAGCGCAGTCGTCCCGACGATGAGCTACGGGCTCCCGGCCCTGTGCGGGGTGCTGACGACGCTGGTCGTCATCGAGTGCGGCGACCGGACCGCGCTGCTGATGTATGGGGCAGTCTCCATCCTGTCGTTGTTGCTGCTCCCGGCAAAAGAGAGCGCGGTGGTCTATCTGCTGGTCTTCGGATGGTACCCGGTCGCCAAAAGGCGAATCGAAAGCATCAACAAGCCTGTACTGGAATGGGGGCTCAAGCTGG
>DCTE01000017.1 GCA_002329405.1 Ruminococcaceae bacterium UBA1448
CTTCGCGTATTTTGTCGACAGGATGCACACGTGCGGCATCGGCGGTATGGAGTCCTTTGAAAATTCCTATTACAGCTATCTCCAGAAAGGCCCCAAGCGGGTATCGGTCTTCTTTATCCCGATGATGATTGCGAACATGGCGGCCGGAAATATCTCCATCCGCACTGGTTTCAAGGGGGTCAACTATGCCCCTGTCACCGCCTGCGCGACCTCTTCCCATGCGGTCGGCGAAGCGTTCCACAACATCAAAAATGGCTATCTGGATGCCTGCATTACGGGCGGTGCCGAAGCGGCGATCACCCCGCTGGCACTGGCCGGGTTTGACAATATGGGCGCGCTGACCGAAAGTGAAGACCCGGATCGCGCTTCCATCCCGTTTGATGCCGAGAGAAGCGGCTTTGTCATGGGTGAGGGAAGCACCATCCTGGTACTGGAAGAACTTGAGCACGCAAAGGCGCGCGGCGCGCATATCTATGCCGAGATCGTCGGCTATGGCGCGACCGGCGACGCTTATCATATCACCAGCCCTTCTCCTGACGGGGAAGCTGCTGCAAGAGGCATGCAGCTGTCGTTTGAGGAAGCTGGCCTGACTGCCGAAGACGTTGATTATATCAATGCTCACGGTACTTCCACCCCCCTCAACGAACGGTATGAGACCATCGCGATCAAAAAGGCACTGGGTGAGGACAAAGCGTCAAAAACCCCTGTCTCCTCCACCAAGTCGGTTACCGGACACCTGCTGGGTGCTGCCGGTGCGACCGAGGCACTGGTCTGCGCACTGGCACTGGAAAACGGGATTATCCCGCCGACGGCTGGATACAAAAATGCCGATCCCGAGTGTGATCTCGACTGCGTTCCGAACGAAGCACGCAAATGTGATATCCATGTCGCACTGAGCAACTCGCTTGGCTTTGGCGGTCACAACGCGACCCTCTGCCTGAAAAAGTATGAGGGCTGACAGGCAAACATCAACCTGAACAATGGATAGGAGTTATCTATGTCTGATATGAAACTTTCTATAGATGAGATGCGCGGACTGATGGAAGCCTTTTCCACCTCCGGCCTCACCAGTTTTACCCTGCGGGACGGGGATTTTGAGCTGTGCTTTGCCAGTGAAAAACCGGAACAGGTCTATGTCTGCCCGCCTGCTGCGGCTCCGGCTGTACCCGGTGCCGTTCAGATGCCGGCTGCTCCGGCCGTCGCTCCGGCGGCGGAGGCTGCTGCCCCTGCCGAAAAGAAAGAGGAGATTTCCGGCAATGTCGTCAAGTCTCCGATCGTCGGCACCTTCTACGCTTCCGCATCCCCTGACAAACCGCCTTATGTGACAGTCGGCAAACAGGTCAGCGAAGGCGACGTGCTGTTTATCATCGAGTCGATGAAGCTGATGAATGAGGTCACCAGCGAGTTTAACGGCACGGTCGAAAAGATTCTGGTTCAGAACGGCCAGGCGGTCGAGTACGGCCAGCCGATCATGGTCATCCGCTGAACCCATTTTTACGGAAAGGACGGGCTTTATCATGGCTCTTCTCAATAAGGAACAGATCAAGGAGATCATTCCGCACCGCGACCCCTTCCTGCTGATCGACGAGATCGTTGAGCTGGAACCGGGTGTCCGGGCGGTCGGGAAAAAATATCTGCGTCCCGATGAATTCTGGTTTGCCGGGCATTTCCCCCAGGAACCGGTTCAGCCGGGCGTTTTGACCATCGAGATGCTGGCCCAGACCGGCGCGGTCTGCTCGCTGTCGCTGCCGGAAAACAAGGGGCGGATTGCTTACTTTGCCGGTATCGACAAGGCAAAGTTCCGCAACAAGGCTGTTCCCGGCGATACCCTGACCCTTGAAGTCGAGGTCATCAAGGTCCGCGGCCCGCTGGCTGTCTGCAAGGCGGTTGCGACGGTCGATGGCCGCAAGATTGTGACCGCTGAGCTGACTTCGATGCTGGGCGACGCACCGGCAGCCGCAGAGTCGGGTGTTGGAAAAGAATAAGAGGTAAAGGAACGAGGATATGTTTAAAAAAGTCCTGATTGCAAACCGCGGCGAAATCGCGGTGCGGATTATCCGTGCCTGCCGTGAACTGGGGGTCCGGACGGTCGCTGTTTTTTCGGAGGCTGACCGGGACGCGCTCCACGCAAAGATTGCCGATGAGGCAATCTGTATCGGACCGGCGTCGACCGCTGAGAGTTACCTCAACATGAAGGCAATCCTCGCGGCCTGTGAGCTGACCGGTGCCGACGCGCTGCACCCCGGGTTCGGTTTTCTGTCGGAAAACGCGAACTTCGCCCGGATGTGCGCCCGCTGCGGCGTGACCTTTATCGGCCCCAGCCCGGAAGCAATGCTGCGGATGGGGGATAAGGCCACCGCCAAACAGACGATGCGGGAGGCAGATGTCCCGGTTGTCCCCGGCTCGGACGGGCTGATCGGCTCGGTTGAGGAGGCGGCGGAGATTGCCGCCAAAGTCGGCTATCCGGTCATGGTCAAGGCTTCTGCCGGCGGCGGCGGACGGGGAATCCGGCGGGTTGACCGCCCGGAGGAACTGGAGGACGCAATCGTCACCGCAAAACGGGAGGCAAAATCCTTCTTCGGGGATGACGGGGTCTATCTGGAAAAGTTCATCGTCGACCCCAGACATGTCGAGGTCCAGCTGCTGGCAGACCATTACGGCAATGTCGTCCATCTGGGCGAACGGGATTGTTCATTGCAGCGCCGCAACCAGAAGATGGTCGAGGAATGCCCCTGCCCCATTCTCAGCCCTGAGCTGCGCAAAAAGATGGGTGAGGCGGCTGTCCGTGCGGCGATTGCCTGCGGGTATGAAAACGCCGGGACGGTGGAA
>DCTE01000084.1:0-2395 GCA_002329405.1 Ruminococcaceae bacterium UBA1448
CATTTTTACTATTTGGAATGATGGTTTAGTGTATTTCGTTGGAGGGATTTTTCAGTTTTTTGCCCCGGCAGATCAGCACCGCAAGTCCGACAGCGATTCCAAGAATTATCGCCACAGCGATGATAAAGCCGGCTTTGATCACTGGTGGCTGTTTAGCACTGAGGGAGAAGATGAGGTCACTTTCAGGAAGCCTGTCAAGGGAGAGGGAATATCCGGTTTGAGTTTTTTCGAATCCTTCCAGCGTGCTGGCGGTCAGATAGTATGGGGTATTGATGACGATTTCCAGATCGCCGAACTCGGTCCATGTCTGAGCAGGGGAGAGCAGGTAGGTATAACCATAAATTGTCGGTTCGTCCTGCTGGTTAATGGAAGGGTATATCGGTGCCTCGACGGTGTTGACCAGCGTCTGCCCCGGTTCCAGAGTCAATTCGTAGACATACCACCGCATCAGCTGGGATGAGATATTCAGCAAATCATTTGTAGTCATTTCAGCCAGCTGGATAAAACTGAATTTGTGGTCGCTGTGTTCATTGAACAGCGTGACGATGGCATTGTACCAGTCGGATTCGGAGATGGTGCCGGTAGGATTATACTCGCTGAGTGCGAGGTCTTGAAAGGTCATCATTTCTGTTTCGGATAGTGTTACGGTGCCTTCGATTTCTTCTCCGTCCCTGGTGCCGCCATTCTGATAAAACTGCCATTCCGGGAGTTGGGCGGAATCTTCGCCAATTACATACAGGTGGATATCCATTCCATTTTCCGCCCAGACGCTGGCACGGCCGCCGCCGTCCGGCAAACTGCCTCCGCCGCTCTGTTCGACCAGAAGATACCGGGTTTTTCCGTCAAAAGCCGGCAGGTCGATTGCCACATTGGCAGCAGTCCAGGCTTCATCATCGAAATCACTGAGGGTGAAGGTATACAATGTCACCGGCAGGTCGGGCGAGTAGAATGGATCATCCGTAAAGCCGTCCCGCAGCCGTTCGGGGTCACGTTCAGGGTCAAATTGTTCATAACTGGCGAAAAGGGTGTGCCGGAGTTGTTTGTCAATTTCTTTACCGTCGACTGTGATCGCATATTTTTGGGTGTCATCGGCATAAACGAGGGTGTCCATCGTTTCGTCGTAGTTCTCAAACCCATAGTCAGGAAATCCGCCGAACGGGAAGGCAAGCCGAGCTGTTACGGTATAGTCAGCGGGATTATAAAAGGTGTACTGGGCTGTCACTTTTCCTGAATAATCCAGAAAAGATGATTCATCCTGATAGTAATTTTCAGGGAACTCGGTGAGGTCGAAAGTTAGCAGTTCCTGCTCAACCGTCACAGGGCAATCCTCATCGGTGACAAAGCTGCCGGTGGAATCGACGCCGCTCCAGCTGGTCCGAGCCGAATTGGCTGAAACAAGAGAGGTTTGAAGCCCAAACAGCATTGCGAAGCTGATTGCCAGCGCAGCTAATCTTTTGTATTTCATACGTCGCCTCCTTTATCGAACATATTGTAAAAACGGCGGGAGGGCAGATGACCTGNNTGTCAGACTCCCGCCGTATGGATTTTTGGGCATGAAAACAGGTAAATCAACTGTAAAGCCATTTTACTTTACAGTCAGTTTACCGCTTAACAGCAGCCCGCCGCGTCGATTTCAAGGGTAAAGGTTTTGTCTTCGCCCGGATTCAGCGTCCGCACGCCCAGTTTATCTTCGAAACGGGGGCCGTCGCCTGCGATCGCCGCGCAGCCGTTCCAGGGTTCGATACAGACAAACGGTGCGTCCTTGCAGGGCGTCCAGAAGCCCATCTGGGTGAAATCGTCAAACCGGACTTCGACGTATTTTCCGGTTGTGCCATCCACCAAACGGACTTTGTGGGAATGGATTTCGTCGAAGATGATTGTGTCGATCTTTTCAAAAACGCCGTATTCAAGACGGATGGTTTTGCTGTCGGCCATAAATGCCCCGCGTGCAGTGCGGTCGATGATCTTGTCGGCATTCAGGGTCGGCTGGGTCGCGATTTCATCGGCTTCAAATTCAATCCGGTAGTCGGTGAAGACGGAATCGGGGCTGGAGGTAAACGGGCAGCGGATAGCCGGATGGGTGCCGAAACAGAAAGGCATCCCTTCACTGCCGGTATTTGCGACATTGAAAGCCATTTTGACGGTATGTCCTTCCAGCGTATAAGTCAGGGTGAGCTTAAAGGGGTAGGGGTATTTGGAGAGGGAGTCCTCGTCCTCGGTAAGGCAGAGGGTGACCGAGTTTTCCGACTCTGCCGCGACCGTCCATTCCTTGTCACGCGCGAAGCCGTGCTGACGCATCTGATACATTTTGCCCTTGATCTCTACCGAGCCGTTTTCCAGTCCGCCGACGATCGGGAAGAGGAAGGGGGCACTGCGTTTCCAGTATTCACTGCCG
>DCTE01000084.1:2400-2852 GCA_002329405.1 Ruminococcaceae bacterium UBA1448
TGCAAAGCTGTCGATGACAGCGGTCATGATTCCATTGGTAATCTGCATCTGCATAAAACATCCCGTCCTTTCAATTTGTTTTCAGTCTACAACATTTTGACTGGTATGTCAATCGCCGGGATGGATAAAATCAGTTGTTTGTCACAAAAATGTACGGCGGCTGAAAACAAAATCTTCATTTTTGGCCGTGTTGGTTGTTGAAAGGCAGGAGCGGATATGCTATAATGAATATATATTTGCGGTGTACGGCTGTTTTTGGTGCCGCCGGAATAAGAAAGGATGTAGAATATGCTTACAGATATCGAAATTGCTCAGCAGGCGCATATGCTTCCCATTGCGGAGGTGGCCGCCGGTATCGGCATTGACGCGGATGACCTTGAGTTTTATGGAAAATATAAAGCAAAACTTTCGGACGAACTGGCGCGTAAGGTCGCCGGCAACCCTGATGGACG
>DCTE01000176.1:0-203 GCA_002329405.1 Ruminococcaceae bacterium UBA1448
TCCGGTGGACAGTCAACAACGGTATACGGTACCCGGTGTCCGGCGGAATGCTTCTGCTGCCTGTTTGCCAATGCTCTGGCCACGCCTTCGGTGCCCAGACCCGGTGCCCCGCTAACTAAATACCAATGTTGTACCCCATTCTATGTACTCAGCAAACAAACACCGCTTCCCCGCTCGTATACTCCTTCCGTCACCGCTAAAGC
>DCTE01000176.1:243-2542 GCA_002329405.1 Ruminococcaceae bacterium UBA1448
CAGAGCAGTAAAAAAATACCGCCCAGCCGCATGAGCAGCCGAACGGTATACACAGTATCTTGAAACAGTCGGCGATCAGTGGGAGCAGACGCCATCCTGCCTAGTCAGCATCGGGTTGACATGCACCATACAGTGTTTGACAACGGGGAACTGTGTTTCCATCGCATCATGGACTCTGGTTGCGACCTCATGCGCCTGCTCAAGAGGAGCTTTCGCATCAGCGGCAATCTCGACCTCGACATAGACCCTGTCGCCAAACAGACGGGTCTGGAGGCTGTCAACGGCAAGGACGCCATCCTGTGCAAGGATTGCCTCGCGCATTTCCTTTTCGACCTCATCCGGGCAGGCGCGGTCGGTCATTTTGGAAATCGCGTCACGGAATACATCGTAAGCCGCCTTGAGGATAAAGACACAGATCACGACACTGGCGACCGGGTCGAGGACAGGCAGCCCCATCCGTGCGCCGAAGATACCGACAAAACTGCCGATAGAAGAGAGGGCGTCGGAGCGGTGATGCCATGCGTCGGCCATCAGCGCGGAAGAGCCAATTTTTTTGGCGGCGGCCCTTGTATACCAATACATAGCCTCTTTGGAGACGATCGAGATGACAGCGGCGACAAGTGCCAGCCCGCCGGGGACGGTAAGTGCGGAAGCATCGCCGGTGATCTTTCCGATACCTGCCCAGCCGATGCCGAGCCCGGTTGCAGCGAGCATGACGGCCAGCAGAATCGCCGCGACACACTCAAACCGTTCATGCCCATACGGATGTTCCTTGTCGGAATCCTTGCCGGAGAGCTTTACGCCTGCGATGACGACGAAGGTACTCAGCACATCGGAAGCCGAGTGCACCGCGTCGGAGACCATCGCGCCGGAATGCGCGATGATACCGGCGGCCAGCTTGAAGACCGAGAGAACCAGGTTTCCCAGGATGGTCACCGTCGACACCTGCATGGCCAGTTTTTCATTGCTTTTTTTGTCCATAATGTTACCTCCTGAAATGGAAAGATAGCTCTTATGGCACTTCACCAGATCTCAGTGTGTATGCTCCCAGGTATAAAAAAAGACACCTGCGGAACATACGTACTGTCCCACAGATGCCGAATCCGTCATCTGCTGCCGCGCGAGCGGCCCGGCCCCACAAACCCCGATCATCAAAGGTTTATCGCCTGCTCAGTTTGTACTGTAGTTGCCCGAAAGGGTATGGTTGCAGTGCAAAGAGATATTTTTATCATATCATATTCACCATCCCCTGTCAAGGTTCCTACCCGCTTTTGTGCCAAAAACAAAATCATCCGGCAGGCTGTATTGCCGTCACGATATCCAGATTTTCCAATATCCGATAGATTTCTTCTTTGCCAAGACTGTTTTCCGTACCGATCTGGTTGTCAATCCTGACTTTGCAGTCAGCATTTTGGGCAATCAGCCGACGGGAAACTTCAATTTCTCCGTAATCCTTTTCAAAGTAGATGATCTCTGAAAAACCATGAATCTGCGGATATTCGATATATGCGCCGTCGGTATCATTCAGCTGCACCGCATCCAGCGGCATGATCCGAATACTGCCGGCCGCTTCATTGCTTCTGTACACAGTATAGCTGACTTCCATTTCCTCATAAACCGACCGCACCAGTGTGCAGCTTTCCGGCAGCCATCCAAATACACAGGAATATCTGGTCATGTCGGCCTGTACTGCATCCATATCCGATACGATCATCATATTTTTCTGACCCCAATGCAAAATCCAGTTGCTCAAAACCTCCCGGAATGCTTCCACATTGGCCACTACGACCGACCCGGCGAACAGGAATGCGACAAGAAACACCGCCGCTTTTTGCGCGATACTATAAACTTTACGGAAAGCGATTTTCCGGTTTTCTTTCCGCATCTGGTCTTCCGCCAGTCCCAGAATCCGGGCGGCATGCTCAGGCGAAGGCTGCCCGCTCCCCTTCTGCTGCAAAAGCTGTTCCGCTTTGCTATCCTGCATCAGGTGCATCATCAGATAAAAATAATAGTCCTGCCCATCTTCAAGGGCCAGCTCCATTGCGCGGTCATCCATCTTATTTTTCCCCTTTCCGGATCNNGAGTGCCTGCCGGACGCCGGAAGGTTTGGTTCCCATTCGGTGGGCGATTTCCTCCATCCCAAGCGCGTCGATATACCGGTACTGCATCAACATTTTTTCCTTAGGGGAAAGCAGTTCAAATGCAGCGGCAAACTGCCTGACTTCCTCCTGCAAATCCAGCATAAAATCCGGCTGGTACTGGGTCCTGTTATCGGCAAGCTGGTTTTCCATTTCCTCGA
>DCTE01000115.1 GCA_002329405.1 Ruminococcaceae bacterium UBA1448
GTCACCCCGGAACTGGCCGGCCGGCTGCTGGACCGGCTGGAACCGATCTACGATCTGGCAGCCAGAATCGGGCATACTCCCCTCCCCTACAGCACCGACATCTCCCCGCTTTCCCGCTTTACCGCCATTCAGGCCAGCCGCACACTGATTGCTGAGGGAGCCCATCGGGAGATCACTTTCTGGACATTGACTACCTATGCCCGTGCGATGAAGGTTCTGCTGACCGACGCGCCGGACGGTTACCGGCAGTACCTGCCCTGTTTTGAAGAGGCACTGCAATCGGTCGGCCGTCTGGAACAGCCCGCTGTCCAACAGGCTGTCGCGGATACACTTGCTTTTCTGCCGCAGCTGCGCCATCTAACCGGCCGCCTGATCAATCTGCCAGCCGAATGAGACAAAAACGGACAAAACAAAAAGCCTGCGGGTATCAAAAGATACCCACAGGCCTGGTGCCGCCAACCGGGATCNNGTGTTGCCACCGAGGGATTTTAAGTCCCTTGCGTCTGCCAATTCCGCCATGGCGGCAGATAAGTCTTATGTATTATAGCAAATCAAGCAGTATTTGTCAAGTTCTCTCCGCCAAAAATCCCATTTTTACCCAGAAAAAACGAAGGCTTGACCAAACCGCATTTTCATTGTACAATAGAAAGGTAAAACACTTATGATGGAAGATACAGAAAGGTTGATTGAAATGGCATCTTATACCTTTACCCCCCGCGGCGTCTGCTCCCGCAAAATTGATTTTACCCTCGAAAACGGCATCATCAAGGACGTCCGCTTTACCGGCGGCTGCTCTGGCAATACCCAGGGCGTCGCAGCCCTCTGCATCGGCCGTCCGGCAGCTGAAGTCGTCAAGATCATCAAGGGCATCCATTGCGGCGTAAAGCCCACCTCCTGCCCTGACCAGCTGGCCAACGCGCTGGAACAGGCAATCGAAGCTGAAAAACAGGCATAACACATTTTGATGCAAAATCCCTGCGGGTCCCTTTCTGAGGATTCCCGCAGGGATTTTCTGTTATTCGGCATCCGCCGCGCTGAAACTGCCCATCACCAGTTCCACCCGGTCGGATTCGGTCAACGGCAGCCCGGTATAGTTCTCAACCGTCCCGTCCGCCAGCGTCGCCTCCGCCTGCCAGCCGGTGCAGTCTCCCCACTCTTCATAGCCAAGGGTCAGCGAGATGACCGTCCCATCCTCCCAGGAGGCGCCGTCCAGTATCTCCAGGCTCCAGTAATCCTCTTCCCCGCCCTCAGGACGGATCCGCAGGGAGGTTACCGCTTGGCCGGTGCCGTTGCAGAGTTCAACGGTATGTTCCCCCTCCTGCCGGTAGTCATCCACCTGCTGTTCTGAGGAAGAAGAGTCGGACGCGGAGGAAGAATCGGACGGCTCAGAACCGGACACAGAAGACTGGGAAGAACTCTGGCCGGAATTCTCCGCGCCGCTCTCTCCACTGTCCTGGTTGCAGCCGGCGAGCATCCACACCATCATCAGTGCAGTCAATATCATTGTGATCTTTTTCATGAATCGGTGTACTCCTTTATCGTCAATACAGTAAAATCATCAGACAAACTTTACAGGTTATTATACCATAAAAATCCGGCCCGGTAAAGCAAAAGCAGGGTTTTCCGACATTATTTCCGCAATTAATTGCATTTGCCACAAATTTGTTGTATAATGGTTTTGTAAACTGTCGGTAAAAAATACAATATCGGAAAGCTGGGAGTCATGTGAGTCTGACAGGGAAGAAAAAGACTATGGATATGACCGAAGGGGTGATCTGGAAACAACTGGTCGCTTTTGCACTGCCGCTGCTGATCGGAAATCTGTTTCAGCAGCTGTACAACACCGTTGACTCGATCGTCGTCGGCAACTTCGTTTCCACCCAGGCACTTGCCGCCGTCGGGTCGGTCACCCCGATCATCAACATGCTGATCGGATTCTTCTCCGGCCTTGCGACTGGGGCTGGCGTCGTCATCAGTCAATATTTCGGTGCGCACAACGGGGAAATGGTCCACAAATCGGTCCATACCACCCTTTTGATGACCGTTGTGCTGGGGATTGTTTTTACCTTTATCGGAATCGGGATGGCACCTGTGATGCTGCGGTTCATGTCGACGCCGGACGATGTTATGGGCAGCTCGTCGGAATACCTGCGGATCTATTTTGGCGGAGTGATCGGGCTGATGCTGTACAATATCGCGTCGGGCATCCTGCGGGCGGTCGGAGACTCCAGGCGTCCGCTCTACTTTCTGATCGTTTCATCGGTCGTCAATGTTGTATTCGATCTGGTGTTTGTCATAGTTTTCAAGATGGGGGTTGCGGGCGTCGCATGGGCAACCATTCTGGCGCAGTTTATCTCCGCCGGCCTTGCCCTTTATTCACTGGCCAGAAGCGACGGCGATTACCGGTTTGTGATCCGTGACCTGCGGATGGACTGGATGGTGCTCAAAAAGGTCGTCCGCATCGGCCTGCCAGCCGGGCTGCAGATGGCGATTACCTCCTTCTCCAACGTCTTTGTCCAGTCGTACATCAATTCGTTCGGTTCTTCCTGCATGGCCGGATGGACCTCCTATTCCAAGATCGACCAGTTCGTCCTGCTGCCGATGCAGAGCCTGTCACTGTCGGCGACCACCTTTGTCGGTCAGAACCTCGGTGCCGGCAAGCTCACCCGCGCCAAAAAAGGCACCCGCGTTTCGCTTGGCCTGTCGATGGCGATTACAGCGGCACTCACCGTGTTGCTGCTGATCTTCTCGCGGCAGATGCTGCTGCTGTTTACCCAGGACGACAATGTGCTGTATTATGGCAGCATCTTTATCCGGTTCCTCTGCCCGTTTTACGTCCTGTGCTGTGCCAACCAGATCTTTGCCGGTTCGCTGCGCGGTGCGGGCGACGCGACTGGGCCGATGTTCATCATGCTGGCAAGTTTCGTCTTCTTCAGACAGCTGTATCTGTTTGTCGGTACCCGGTTCATTGATTCGGTTATCTATGTCGGGCTGGGGTATCCCGCCGGATGGCTGGTGTGCAGCCTCGGCATGATGGTTCATTACTACCGCGGCAAGTGGGAAAGATGGTATACCAATAAAGAAGCTGCTGATTAAGAGCGCTGCAAAAGTCCGGTGAGATTTCTCCCGGGCTTTTGTTGTATTTGCAGGCCAAGTATGGTATCATGAAAAAGAAAGGAGTGTGACCGGTATGCTGCAAATCGGTTCGATTGTCTGGGGAGTACGGGATATCCCCCGCGCCGTCGCCTTCTGGAGCGCGGCACTGCACTACATTCCCAAAGCCCCGCCATCAGACGACTGGGCGATGCTCGTCCCGCCGGACGGACAGCCGGGTATCCAGCTTTCTCTCAGTCTGGTCTCCTCCCCCAAGCCGAGAAGGCATCACATCGACCTGTTTGCCGACGATGCGCAGGCGGAAGTCGAGCGGCTGCTCTCCCTCGGCGCGACACGCAAGGAGTGGAACTATCCGCCTGGGGCAGACTATGTCGTCTTGCAGGACCCCGACGGGAACCCGTTCTGCGTCGTCCAGCGGTAAAACCGCCATCAACTGAAAGGAATGGAACATACATGAAGGAAATTGTTATCGGTACCAGCTACACCCTCTCCGCAACTGTCACAGAGGATAAACTCGCCTGCAATATGAAAAGCGGCTCCCTGCCGGTCTTCGCAACCCCTGCGATGGCTGCATTGATGGAGGAAGCCTCCGCCACCGCCCTGTCGATCTTCCTGGAAGAGGGGGAAACTTCGGTCGGCACCGCGCTGGACCTCAGGCATACCGCCGCGACCCCGCTCGGGATGAAAGTGACCGCAACCGCTGAAATCATCGAAACCGACCGCCGCCGGGTCACCTTCCAGGTCACTGTCCGGGATGAACAGGAAGAAATCGGCTCCGCACGCCATGACCGGTTTGTCGTCGGTGCGGAAAAATTCCTCGCAAAGGCAAACGCCAAAAAATAAATTTCAGTTTTTTCGCAAAAATACTTGACAAAACTTTTCCGCCATGCTATAATACAAAAGCTGTCACGAAGGGATGCTCTGATAGAGAGCACCAACAAATGACACCTGCTGTTATGGCTCAGGCGGTAGAGCACGTCCTTGGTAAGGACGNNGTTCGAATCTGGTTAACAGCTCCAGAAACGCTTCATGTTTTTGCATGGAGCGTTTTTTGTTTTATCTTCTCCCTGCATTTCTCTGCTGACTGAAAAAGTTGCATCTTCTTTGAAAAAATGCTTGACAAAACTTTTCCATCATGCTATAATACAAAAGCTGTCACGAAGAGACGCTCTGACAAAGAGCATCAACAAATGACACCTGCTGTTATGGCTCAGGCGGTAGAGCACGTCCTTGGTAAGGA
>DCTE01000058.1 GCA_002329405.1 Ruminococcaceae bacterium UBA1448
AAGGCTTTCATGCAGTTCGGTCAGCGGAATCAGATACCCTTTCGGGTTCTCCGTCTCCTCCACAGGGAACAGCACACGGTCTTCCTCCGGGAATTCGCGGTACTGCTCGGGTGTCAGAAAAGCATAATTCATCAGATCGACCGGGTTGGTCGGGGATTCCTGGGTGAACAGGTNNAGTCTTATGCCAGCCCCGCAGCTGTGACGCAACAAAACGGGCGCCGGAAGTCTTTCCGGTGCAGGGTACCCCCTCTAAAAGGATCAGCTTGCATGCCATAATTAAACAGTCCTTTCCTCTCTAAATGTCTCATCAAATTTTCGCTATCTTCAATAAAACCTTTCCTTTGAAAGTTTCCATCTCAATAGCTGGTTCCCGCTCCGCCGCAGCGGCCGGGATCACAGGGCGGCAGGAGATACCTTGACGGCAATACGCCTGTCTTCACTGCAATTTCAGTTTGGATTCTTTACCATTATACCATACAATATTTTCCCCGGCAACTGGAACAATAACCGAATATACATCCAGCCTTTGGACATTTCTTCCAATTTCCCCGTTGGTTTTTGGGCGGTTAGACCGTATTTTTACCGCTCGTGCAGCGATTCCCCTTCCAGCCAGGCCTGCACCCGCGCCGCCGCTTCCAGCAGCCAGAATCCGAAACGGTATTCCCCTAAAACCAGCTGCTGCTCAGATTCGCTGAAATCAGACAGCGCATCCGCCTGCTGCTCCGCCGTCGCGGCCGGCAGGCAAAGGGACGGATACAGCACACACCACCAGTTGTGCCCGGCCCCTTCCCCGATGGTCACGACCAGCGCGGTNNCCCCCGCCGGCATCGTCAGTTCGCCTTCCCCGGACGGGCTGTCATCCGCGATTGGATAACTGCGGGTATTGAAAAACTCCTTCTCAACCGCCGCGGTAACTTGAGCGTCACAGCCATTTTCCATCAGCACCACTTCCGCCTCCCGGCAGACCCGCGCAAGGTTGGCAGAAACCATCTCTGCCGCCTGTTCCGCGTTTTCCGCGCCTTCTGTCAGCTCAGCCGTCAGCCCGGTCAGCCGGTCGCGTACCAGCAGCTTGAGTGCCTGGTCTTCCTCCGAATCAGAAGCCGCGCGGATATGCAGCCGCAGGGTGNNATGATAGACCGGTGCCGCCTCGAGATATGCCGCTGCCATCAGCGTCAGCAGAAAAACAATAACGCCTGTCACTACCGCGCAAAGCTGAATCAAAAGGCGGGAAATCTCTCTTTTATCTTTGGAAAAAATGATTTTCAACATGTTTATCCATCCTTATCTGTCGTGATAACCAGAGGATGGACCATTTTTCCAGAATTATACAGCCTTTTTCAGTTTTCAAAAGCAATCGAAACCCCATCTGGAACGCCCCGGCAAACAAATATCTCGCCCAATTTCCGAATCTCAGGGTGGTTCGCCGCCCGGACAGCGTCTTCGGTCTGCTCAAACAACCCGAAAACTGCGCTGCCCGAGCCGGTCATCAGGCTCATACCCGCCCCATGTGCAATCAGTGCCCGGCGTATCGCCCCGATCGTATCCAGTACGGCCGCACGTTCCAGTACATTTTCGGCAGCCGCATCCATTCCGGCAATGTCAAAGCGCGCCATCGCTGCAATCAGCTGCTCCTGATTGGGACGCGGGCAGTCGGGCATGCTGTCAAACGCCTTGAACGCCGCCGGCGTCGATACCCCAAACGGCGGCTTAATAATCAGGTAGGTACCTTGGCCAAAATAGGGCAGCCGCTCGATTTTCTCACCAATCCCGCTGACCCGTGCTGTTCCCCCCACCAGGCAGAAGGGGACGTCGGCCCCGATTCTGACACCTATCTGGCACAATTCATCCCTGCTCAGCCCCGTTCGGTACATCCGGTTCAGCCCGACCAGCACTGCGGCTGCATCCGCACTGCCGCCCGCCATCCCGGCCTGAGATGGGATCGTCTTCTGCACCGATACCTTTACGCCGCCGCTGACGCCGGTCGTATCAAAAAACAGCTTCGCGGCACGATAGCCGGTGTCCGCTTCCCGATAGGCAAAATCTGCCGCCGACAGGCTGTCCGCCCGGCTGAGGGTGACGCAGTCGCTGAGGCTGACCGACTGCATCACCATATCCATCAGGTGATAGCCGTCGTCACGCAGCCCGGTGATGTCCAGCGACAGATTCAGTTTCGCCCGTGCCAGCAAAATGATCTTATCCATTCTTTCCCGCTCTCCTTTCTGCACTCACAGCCTGAGCAGCCGGTTCTGCCGGATGCCAATCGCGTGAATCGGGCACATCTCATGACAGCAGTAACAGCGGATACATTTGCTGTGGTCAATCCGGGCTTTCCCATTTTCAATATGAATCGTATGGGCCGGACAGCTTTCCGCACACTTGCCGCACCCGACACAGCGGGCTGTATCAATCTGTGGGCGGGAGGTCAAAAAACGGTTGACCAGCGGCCGGCCGATCTTTTGCAGCGGGTGCGGCAGCTTGGACAAAAAGTCGGTGCTCATCGTCTGCGGGCGGGCAAAATCCGCAAACACCGCCAGTTCGTCTCCGACCAGCGGCAGTTCCCCGTCTCCGCCTGCACACAGTCCCCGCTCTTCCGCCGCTTTCAGCGTCAGAATCTCCTGCTGTTCCCGTCCGATCACCCTGCAGAGCGCCCGGTCCAGCTGGTAGGGCGACCGGGAAGCAAGCAGCATCCCAGTCTTCCGGCAGCTGCCGGAGGAGGGGCCGTCCCCCTCCATCGACTCGACCGCGTCACAGAAGGTGACAGCCGGGCGGACTGTCTCACAAAGATCAACCAGCATCTGGCAGAAATCCTCCTTTTTTGGATACCGCCAGTGGTAGTCCGGCTTGGTCAATCCCGGTATCGTTCCAAACAGATTCTTAACACCGCCCGACAGGCCGGTCATGCAGTGGGTTTTCAGCTTACAGACCGAAATCACCAGATCGGCTTCGGCAACCGGACGGATGATCGGAAAGGTATGACAGCGTACCGGGCTGGGACAGGCTGTTTCCACCGAGGTATAATCATCGTTCAGATGGATACCCTCCTCCTCCGCAACCGCCCGCATGCCGGTGACAGTATAAATGCCCGACAATGCCGCATGGGTATACAATCCGCCCGGCGAATCCGCAAGCGTGATATCCCCCGCTTCAACCCCCAGGCTGCGCAGCAGCCGGATGACACCCCGAACAACCTCCGGGTGGGTGGTCGTTGTCTCCTCGGGACGCCGTTTCATCAAAAGGTTCGGCTTGATCACGACCCGCATCCCCGGCCGGACCAGTTCTTTCAGCCCGACCATCTCTCCCAGGCGGGCTACCGCCTGTTCTGTTTCGTCAGGCAGATACCGTTCAAGGCGGCAGACCCCGACCGGTGCATCAAACATTGCCATATCCTGATAATTCCTTCCCCGCTGCCGGTGCTCTCAAAAAATGCCGCTGCGCTTCCCTGCAAAGGCAGCGCGGCGGCACCGGACAGCAATTTTGATCTATAATGATTATTCAATCCGTCCATTCCGAAGGTCGTCCAGAAATTCCGCAATCCCTTTTACGGCAGCTGTCAGATGGTTGACCGAGTAGCAGTAGGAAACACGGATAAACCCTTCCCCGCTTGCGCCAAACGCATCGCCCGGGACAACCGCGATCTTCTTGGAGTACAGCAGTTTTTCGCAGAATTCCTCCGATGTAAGCCCGGTCGATTTGATACAGGGGAAGACATAAAACGCCCCTTCCGGTTCAAAGGTATGCAGCCCCATCCGGTTGAACTCGTCGACGACAAACCGCCGGCGCAGGTTGTATTCATCCCGCATCGCGGTGATCGAGTCGATGCAGTTACGCAGTGCTTCTACGCCGCCCCACTGGGAAGTCGTCGGCGAACACATCAGCGCGTACTGATGAATCTTGAGCATCTGGGACAATGCAGCGGGCGGCGCACACAAATACCCCAGCCGCCAGCCGGTCATCGAAAACGCCTTGGAAAAACCGCCAATAATGACGGTGCGTTCCCACATGTCCG
>DCTE01000184.1:0-1847 GCA_002329405.1 Ruminococcaceae bacterium UBA1448
AGGCTCCCGTACAGTTCGGTCAGAAACGCGGCTGAAAACGGCTCTGCATGACCGTACAGCCAGTTGTGCCGGATGCTGCCGTCCGGCTGGGGCTCATTGCACCAGTTGAAATACCGGGCGGTCGGATAATCCAATGCCGCGGTACGGATACCGCCCAGTGCGTTGCCGAAACCGTCCTTCCGGTTGACAAAAGCATAACTTCCGTCTTCATCAACCATCTGCTCCATTTCGATAAACGGCATATGCGGCGCGGGAATCCCCTCACGCACCCATGCAAACAGCCGGGCAAAGGTCATATGGAACAGATAGGTGTACGGATAGTTGCTGGCTTCCCCTTCCAGTCCACGATAGGGCTGACGGCCTTCCGGCGGCAGATCGAGGTCATCCCGGTACCATTCGTCCAGATTGTTTTTCTCATCATGGGCAGAACCGGGGAACTGATAGCTTCTAAACAGTCTTCCCGGTGCATCCGAATCCCCGCTCCATGCAGTCATCTGATTCTCGCTCTCGGTGTTCAGCGCGATAAACGGCACCGGACAGCCAAAAACACTCTGCCCCTCTCCGCCAAAGATCCTGCGGCTGCCATAACTGCGATAGGAATTGATCGGCGCCAGCTGCGCACCGCCCCCGGCGTTCAGATACCCATCAAAGATCGGTTCATCGGCCAGCGGATAAAAACTGCGCAGATACCGGTTGATAAACCCGGTGCACTGGCTCCATCCGGTCAGGTACAGCCAGGTTTTTCCTCCCATATACCGATTCAGCGGATTGTTGGGGCCTGCGGTTTTAAACAGCCGTCCGCAGTCGGCCATGATATCCCACAACAGCCCATTTTCCCACTGGGTCTGCAACGGGAACATCAGGTTTTCGGGTACTTTACGATCAGGCAATGGATTTGGCCAGTCGATCTCTGCATAACGTTCCCGGTCAAAATTGATCAGCGAATCAAAGACATCTGGCTTGCTGACCATCCCGATATAGATATCCCCATGCCGGACAAAATACCGCCAGCTGTTCACCCACATCCGGTCAATATCAATATGCGCAGTCGGATTGAGCAGTTCGATCACGATGTTCCCGCTGAAACGCTGCACATCCGCCGGCCGCCGGACCAATACCCGGTTGACATAAGGCACGTCGGCAGCAATGACAAACGGTTTTTCATTCTCACCCGCGTCATACAAATTGGCTTTACCATAGACAAAATACTCTTCCTCGACATACCCGTTCTCGGCAAAATGGCATTTTTCCGCCGCACGGGCAAAAGGATGGGAGTTTTCTGTTGTCGGGACAAGACGCACCTTTTCAACCATCATCAATCAGCCTTTCTTTATAAAAATTTATATAAATATTTTATAACATTTTTATCTATCTGTCAAGGATTCAGAATCCCCTGCAAAATTTTTGTATCAACAGCCAGTCTCATAAAAGGATGATTGGGCAATTTATACAGTAAAAAGGTCCTTTCTGACTGCAATTGTCAAAAAGAACCCTTTATCCATTCATATGTACTGTTTAGTCATGGCTTTCCAGCCAGCCGATCACTGCGCCGAGGTCGGGCAGCACGGCGTCTGCCGCTTCGATCATCTGCGCATCCGGCTGAATCAGGTCAGGAATCAGCAAACCGGCCATCCCGGCCGCATGCACGCTCAAAATCCCGTTGCGGGAATCCTCCAGCCCGATACACTCTTCCGGCTTGACCTCCAGCAGCCGGGCGGCTGTCAGGTAGATATCCGGGTCAGGCTTGCTGCGCCTGACCATATCCCCGCAGACCAGCTGATCAAAATATCCCCGCAGGCCGGCCATCTCCAGATTGCGCTCGGCAATCGACCGGTCAGAGGAAGAAC
>DCTE01000184.1:1863-3965 GCA_002329405.1 Ruminococcaceae bacterium UBA1448
TCATGCAGCCCTTTTTTACAGGGCATCCCATGTTCCTGATACCACGCCTGCTGAATCGGCGCCGACAGTTCCAGCACCTGATCGAGCGTCAACGCATCACCGAATACTTCCCGGAAAATTCCGCGGCAGTAGTCCTTGTTACATCCCAGACACCTTTCATTCACCGCGTCCAGATTACCGAATCCCAGTTGTTCACCCACCTGGTTCCACGCTTCACGACCGACCGCTTCGGTATCAAACATCAGTCCATCCATATCAAAAACAGCGGCTTTTATCATTTTATGCCTCCACACTCATATACCAAGCAGCCTGCCCAGCTGCTGCACATCATCCGCGACTGCCCATGCGCCGCCCTTCACCAGTTCCTCCCGGCTGCCAAATCCATAAGCAACGCCAATTGCCGGCAGCCCGACTGCGGCTGCTCCTTCCATATCAAACCGGGTATCGCCGACCATTACTGCATCCCCTGTCACCTTACCGGTGTCCAGGATATACCGCAGAACGGACTCTTTTGTATCCCTGCTGCCGTCCATCACCGCGCCGCCGATCAGATCAAAACATCCGGTCAGCCCAAAGTGGTCGAGAATCTCCTTTGCAAAGTTTTCCGGCTTGGACGTCGCAAGAATGACCGTCCGTCCCATCCGGTGCAGCTTTTCCAACAGCTCTTCGATTCCAGGATACAGCTCACATTCAAACTTTCCAACCGGTGCATAACGTTCCCGGTAAAGAGAAGTCGCCCGGTCCGCCTCCTCGGGTGTCATCCCGAAATACTCCTGAAAAGACTGGCGCAGCGGCGGGCCGATAAACCGCAGCAGCGACGCCCGCTCATATTCATGAATCCCGCACTTTTCCAGCGCATATTCCACCGAACGGATGATCCCCTCCTCCGAATTGGTAATCGTTCCGTCCAGGTCAAAAAGGATGGTTGTATACATCTCTTCCCTCCGTATACAGCAAACGGCGGGAAGCNNAAGCCGCCGCGTCTACCGCGCTGGCTCCCCGCCAAATTATTGATCAGATTCTGCCTTTTTTCGCAAGATCGTTCATTGCGTCTTTTCTGGACAGGTTGATGCGGCCCTGGTCGTCGATTTCGGTTACCTTGACGTAAACCTCATCGCCCGGCTGCACAACATCCTCAACCTTATCGACACGATAGTTTTCCAGCTTGGAAATGTGGACAAGCCCTTCCTTGCCGGGAGCAATCTCAACGAATGCGCCAAAGTTCATCAGTCTGGTGACTTTGCCTTTATAGATTGCGCCGACTTCCGGGTCTTTGACAATCGTTTCGATGATATAGCCTGCACGATCGACATTATCCTGATCCTGACCAAGGATAAATACCTTGCCGTCATCGGTAATATCAATCTTGACATCGCATTCAGCGGTGATCTTTTGGATAACCTTTCCGCCGGAGCCGATGACATCACGGATCTTGTCAACCGGAATGATCATCGAACGCTGTTTGGGCGCATACTTGGATACATGGTCACGGTAATGCGGAATCGCCTTGAGCATGACTTCGTCCAGAATATAGTTGCGCGCCTTTTCGGTCTTTTCAAACGCTTCCTTGATGATATCCAGCGTCAGGCCGTCGATCTTGATATCGACCTGAATCGCGGTGATACCCTTCTTGGTACCGCCGACCTTAAAGTCCATATCGCCGTAGNNNGGTGATCAGGCCGCAGGAGATACCAGCAACCGGAGCCTTGATCGGGACACCAGCGTCCATCAGTGCCAGCGTGGAACCGCAGATTGAACCCTGAGAGGTCGAACCGTTGGAAGAAAGAACCTCAGATACGACACGGATTGCATACGGGAATTCTTCAACAGAAGGCAGTACCGGAACCAGAGCTTTCTCAGCCAGTGCGCCATGGCCGATTTCGCGGCGGNNGTTGTACTGGTGCATATATCTCTTTTCGGTCTCTTCACTGATCGAATCGAGAATCTGTGCGTCGCTGACCGGACCAAGGGTCGCAACAGACAATACCTGGGTCTGTCCACGGGAGAACAAGCCGGAACCATGTGCACGAGGCAGCAGTCCAACATCAGCCTGCAGCGGACGGATCTCGTCCATACCACGGCCGTCAACACGCTTCTGCTCG
>DCTE01000074.1 GCA_002329405.1 Ruminococcaceae bacterium UBA1448
TGAGTCGCTCTCGGTGACAGCTTACTTATTGTATCACATCGTTTTCCGTTTGTCAAGTACTTTTTTGAAGTTTTGAAAAAGTTTTTTTCTGGAAGCTGTCGCTTCCTTCCAAACTTTTCGTGAAACTCAATAAAGTTCCTGCCATACATTTGACGTCTGATACAATTTTCAAGTTTCTCTGTCGGCCGCTTGACTTGTGTCTCACGCGACAGCTTTGCTATAATACCATAGCTGGAAATATTTGTCAACAGCATTTGAGGGATTTTTTGTCAGTTCTTGCAGAATGTACATTTTTATCTGCTTTATCCTGTCAGTTACAGGATATTCTGCAAAGAAATTTTTTCTTTCTGCCAGAGTTCTTCTGCTGCGTCTGCTGCTTCCATGAGTTCCATGACCAATTCCTGCCGAATCTCCTGCTGGTCGGTCATTCTCGTCAACAACTCAGCTCTCTTCATATGCTTTTCAACTTCATTCAGATTTTCCTCCCGAATTGTTGCACCAAGCCGTTTCTGATACGCTTCCCAGTCAGAATAAATTGCACGCAGTTCTGTTTGCACCTCTTCTCCCAATCCGGCACTATAACTTAGCTGTTCCATCTGCTGTTTCAATTCCAGGGTATAATTGTGCAGCCACACTTGCGATGCCACACCACTGCCCAAAATAACTCCTACCAACGACAATAAAATCACCATCCTTTTCATCCAGCCTGCTTCCCTTCCTTTTCGACCAGCAGATACTTCCTGTCTCCATCGACCGTCATCAAAAAGACCTCGGAAATCTTTTTCTTATTCAGCAGCAGGACTTTCTCGACCCATTCCTTTGTAACATTATAAAAATGCAGTGCCTCTTCAAGCAGTTCGCCATCCGATATGATCACAACAGGCGGCAAGGTATCGCTTCCCTTGATCTGCATATCTTCCGGGGTGAGATTCTTAGCCGGAAACCGCTGCAAAACATTTACCTTGCCGTTTGTTTCAACGACACAGTGCCAGACATCCTGTACATCAAATATCCCTTGGCCGCGCAGATTTTCCATCAGATCATCCAGCGTAAAGCGGATTTCCCGCATTGCCTTCTGATCAATGACGCCTTCCCGGATAATCACCCGCGGACGCCCGGAAAGCAGCATCCGCAACCCGCGAAATTTCAGGCTCGCCTGCGAGACCAGGACTTCAAACGCCGCCAACGTAATAATCGGAATGATTCCGGCTGTCATCGGCAGCGCAGTATCCTCAATCGGGATTGCGGCAATATTGCCAATCAGGATAGTGGTTACCATTTCGGACGGCTGCAAATCCCCCAGCTGTCGTTTACCCATCAGTCTGACAGCTACTATCACTACAAAATACAATAAGATGGCTCGAAAAAAGACAATCATTCTTTCACCCCCACTTTCTCAGCGAGAGTATGCCACCGGTCAGGAAAAATATACCGATCGAATTTGAAATTGAAGATTTACATGAACTATGCTATACTGAGAATACAAATTGATCATCGGAGGGACAAAATAAAATGACAAATTCAGAGAAAATGCAAAAATTGAATGAATTGCTGGAAGAACAGGCTGTCTACCAGCGCAGTCTGGGTAAACTGAGCTTTGACATGGAGTGCTGCGCACCAAAGGACGGTCTGGAACAGGCTGGTGAAGATATGGCGATTCTTGGAAAACAGCTTTATCGGTTGCAGCATGCTCCTGAGTACGAAATGCTTGTCTGCGAATTGTACAATGACCGCCAGAATCTTGATATGCTTGACCGCAAAGTTGTTGAACGGCTGTATGAAGCATACAGCAAAGTGAAAAATTTTACGCCTGAATTTGCTTACGAAATGGACGTCGCTGCCAACAAAGCCTACAGTCAGTGGCTGGCAGCAAAACAGGCAAACGACTATTCCCTTTTCCGCGACAGTTTTGCTGCCTTGATCGACTTTACCCGCCGGGCAATTGATCTGCGGGATGAAAAGAAAGCCAGCTATTATGATGCCTGCCTGGACGACTATGAAAAGGGCGGCAGTATTGCCCAGCTGGATGAATTTTTTGCCGCGCTGCGTCAGCGGATTGTCCCACTGATCGAAAGAATCGTCAAGGAAGGGAAGCCTATTCGAAGCGATTTTCTTTCCCGCCGCTGCTCCATCCCGCAGCAGGAAACATTTTCCCGCTATCTGCTGGAAATTGAGGGACTGCGTTCTGATGCGCTGGTATTGATGACGACCGAACACCCCTTCACCACCAGCTTCGGGCCGCAGGATGTCCGGGTTACAACCCATTATTATGAAGAAAATTTTATTTCGAATATCTTCTCAACTCTGCATGAGGGCGGCCACGCGCTGTTTATGCAGAACGAACCAGCAGAGTTTTACGCCCGTCATGCCGACAATGGAATGTCCAATGCGATGCACGAGTGCATCTCCNNGTTTCTATGAAAATTTGATCGGGCGGAGTGAAGCCTTTATCCATTATCTGTACCCCAAGCTGCTTGAGACGACCGGCAATACATTAAAAGACGTCAGCGAACGGGAACTCTATGAAGCGGTCAACAGAGCAGTGCCGGGACTGATTCGGATGGAAGCCGACGAACTGACATACTGCCTGCATATTATGATCCGGTACGAACTGGAAAAAGCATTTGTCAACGGGGAGATCACCGTCGACGAAATTCCCGCTCTGTGGAATCAGAAATACAAAGAGTACCTCGGCGTAGAGGTTCCGAACGATACAAAGGGCTGTTTGCAGGATGTCCACTGGACCGGTGCTTATGGGTACTTCCCATCTTATGCACTCGGCAACGCTTACGGCGCGCAGATTCTTCATACCATGCAGAAAGACTTTGACGTATATGCTGCCGTTGCAGCCGGTGAACTGGACAAGGTGCTCGGGTGGCTGAAAGAAAAAGTTTTCTCGATTGCGTCGATTACGACACCGGATGAATGGATCCGTCAAATCACCGGCGAACCGCTCAATGTTTCTTACTATCTTGATTATCTGGAAGACAAGTTTACAAAATTGTATCAGCTCTCCTGAAGCGTTTGATTTATAAAATCTGGACATTTTGTTATTTGATCAGGACAACTATACCGCATTCTACGAAAAAGCCTTGAAAAGCTCTCCGGGATGCGGTATAATAATTACAGAAATTGTGCACGGGCACGCTTCCTGCCTCAATTTTTGCTACTGCCTTGGAACCGGCAGCCTGCGGCTGGAAAACAAACGTGAAAATCAACGACCGACAAGGAGGACTGTCATGAAAAAACTATATNNCCGTATGATGAAGGAAGCGGGAATCAATGTCGTCCGTATCGCAGAATCGACCTGGTCGACGATGGAACCACGTCCCGGGGTTTTTGACTATTCCCATATCGACCGGGTACTGGACGCCATGTACAAAGCGGGTATCGACGTCATTATCGGTACGCCAACCTATGCGATCCCCTCCTGGCTGGAAAAAATGCACCCGGAAGTAATCGCTGAAACCAGACAGGGGCGCCGCCCGTATGGTGCCCGGCAGATCATGGACATCACCTCGCCTGCCTACCTGTTTTACGGCGAACGGGTCATCCGCAAGCTGATGGAGCATGTCTCGGGCCATCCGGCGGTCATCGGCTACCAGATCGACAACGAGACCAAATATTACGGCACCGCGGGCAACAATGTCCAGCGGATGTTTGTCCGATATCTGCGGGACAAGTTCGGGACGACCGATGCTTTGAACGCGGCGTTCGGGTTCGATTACTGGAGCAACCGGGTGGATGCGTGGGAAGACGTCCCAGATGTAAGGGGCACCATCAACGGCAGCTTCGGAGCGGAATTCGAGAAATTCCAGCGGAGTCTGGTTACCGATTACCTCGCCTGGCAGGCGTCGATCGTCCGGGAATACGCCCGTCCTGACCAGTTTGTCACCCATAACCTCGACTTCAACTGGACAGGATACTCCAACGGCATCCAGTCAGAAGTCGACCACGACCGGGTCGCGGAATGTTTGGATATTGCCGGATGCGACATCTACCATCCGACACAGGCGAATCTGACCGGTATAGAGATCGCGCAGTCGGGCGACCAGACACGCAGCCTGAAAAACGCGCCCTATCTGGTGCTGGAAACGGAAGCGCAGGGCTTCCCGTCCTGGACGCCGTTCCCAGGACAGCTGCGGTTACAGGCAATCAGCCATCTGGCATCCGGTGCCGAGATGGTCAAATACTGGCACTGGCACTCCATCCATAACTCGATGGAAACCTATTGGAAAGGCTTGCTTTCCCACGACTTCAAGCCCTCTGCAATCTATCAGGAAGCCAAAACAGTCGGCAAGGAATTTGCCAAGCTGTCCGGTGCTCTGAACGGTCTGCACAAGGAAAATAAGGTCGCAATTCTGGTCAGCAATATTGCGCTGACTTCGCTGAAATACTTCCCGATCAGCGGCGGCATGTTCGGCGGAAACATCGACTATAACAGCGTTGTCCGCTGGATGTATCAGACCCTCTACCATATGAACGTCGGCGTCGACTTTATCTATGCCGATTCGCTCCCGGAAGGAGCCGATCTGTCAAAATACAGCCTGATCTGCATTCCGGCGCTGTATGCGGCTCCTGAAAGCCTGCTCAGAACGCTGCTGTCGTATGAAGAAAAGGGCGGCACCCTGCTGGCAACCTTCAAGACCGCTTTTGCGGATGAAAACATCAAGGTCTACCATGATGAAGCGCCCCACATCCTCTCTCAGGCTTTCGGCTTGTCCTACTCTCAGTTTACCGTTCCTGAAAATGTCACACTGGACGGCATCGGCGGCGGTGAAGCGGCCATCAACTGGATGGAACTGCTGATTCCTGAAAACGGAACCGAGGTCCTTTCCCGTTATGACCATCCCTACTGGAAAGCATATGCCGCTGTCACCCGGGCAAAATATGGAAACGGTCAGGGATATTACATCGGCTGCCATGCCGGTGAAAAGGTGCTCTCGGCACTGATGACAGAGGCACTCAAAACTGCCGGTGTTGATACACCTTTTGCCGGAAGCCCTGTTACCGTCCGCCANNCCAGTCGGTCGACAGCGAAGGCAGAAAAGTTACCTTCCTTCTCAACTATTCGATGCAGCCGGTTAATGTTACCGTTCCGGCATCGGTCAATCTGCTGACAGATGAACAGTACCCGGATGGTGCAGGCGTCACCCTTCCCGACTGGGGATACCTGATTATCCGAGAATAACTGTTATCAACAAATTATCTGCATAAAATCAGGCCTGCTGCAAAACAGAAA
>DCTE01000041.1 GCA_002329405.1 Ruminococcaceae bacterium UBA1448
GTGGTGCTGATTGCACCCTGTCCGCCGGTCCCGGCAGCGGAAAGCTATCAGCGTCAGCACGAAGCCGGGCTGGTGCTGCTCAGGCAGGGGCTGGAAAGGCAGTACCAGCTCCCACTCTCCCGTCAGCAGCTCTCCAATCAACTGGTTTTCGGCCCATATGGGAAACCTGCACTGAAAGATTATCCGGCAATCCATTTCAACATCAGCCACTGTGACGGCTGGGTCGGATGTGCCTTTTCGGGCAGCCCGGTTGGGCTGGATCTGGAAATAGCCGCACCCTTCCCTGAAAGTATGCTCCGCCGGGTGCTGACGGAGGATGAACAGCGTTTTTTGCAGCGGTTTAGGGATGACCGGCAGCGGTATCAGACGATGTTTTACCGGTTCTGGACATTGAAGGAGAGCCGGATCAAGCAAAACGGATATGGCTTGTCGATGGACATGACGAGTTTTTCCTTCGATCTGCCGGAAGGTGACCTGTCCAGCCAGCCGGTCCCGGTCGCGTCATCCGAACCGGGCCTCTGCTTTGCGCAGATGGCGGTCGAAAAGGATGTCATCCTGTCGGTATGTTCAGAGAAGATGCTGCTGCAGGGGAATACTTTTTTGGTAAAAGCCCAGTTGTAAGATTCAGACTTTAAAATCCAAGATCGTCAGAAAACTGTTTTCGGTTGGTTGCTGATTGATCAATATTTAGGGAACCGCTATAGAGAAGGCAGCTCCAGAGTGGCAGTCTGTGTGTAAGCGCACTCCCCTATAAGAAAGCCGCCATTGCCCGTGCAGTAGCAGGGCTATGGCGGCTGATAAAAAAACAGGCCAAATTTATCTACAGTCTGTCCACCTGCTATGCGGGTGGATTTTTATTCTGAAAATCAAATTAATGCAGATCTGCAAAATCGCTGCGTTTGGTGTTTGCATACAGCGTGACAATTTCACGGATAATTTCAAACGTCTTTTCCATCGACTGTACCGGGATATATTCAAACCGTCCATGATAGTTGGCACCGCCGGTGCAGAGGTTGGGACAGGGAAGCCCCATAAACGAGAGGGTCGCTCCATCAGTACCGCCGCGAATTGGCATGGTAACGGGAGTGATGCCGAGCGATTCCATCGCAGTGCGGGCATTTTCAATCAGGTGGAAATGCTGCTGGATCTGTTCAGACATATTCCGATAGCTTTGACGGATATCCAGTTGGATGGTGCCTTCGCCGTATTTTGCATTGATAAAATCAGCGGCAGCGCAGGCCAGTTTCTGCTTTTGGGCGAATTTCTCTGCGTCATGGTCACGAATGATATAGACAAGCGTTGCGTTTTCCATATCGCCTTCCATGCTGTTGAGATGGAAGAACCCCTCATAACCAGAGGTATAAGCAGGCTTCTGCTGCTCTGGCAGCAGGGCGTTAAACTCCATAGCGATCAGGCAGGCATTGACCATTTTGTCTTTAGCGGAGCCGGGATGGATACCCAGACCATGGACAGATACTTTCATAGAAGCAGCGTTGAAGTTTTCGTATTCGATCTCACCCAGCTCGCCGCCGTCCAGCGTATAACCGAAATCGGCACCAAATTTGGGGACATTAAAGAAGGTCGGGCCCATGCCGACTTCTTCGTCGGGGGTAAAGCCGACTTTGATGGTACCATGGGGGACGTCTGGATTCTCTGCGAAGAAGGCTGCCAGCTGCATAATTTCAGCAACACCAGCTTTGTCATCCGCACCCAGCAGGGTCGTGCCGTCGGTGACGACCAGGTCCTGCCCGACATACCGGTTCAGCGATTCATATTGTGCGGGAGAAAGGACGATTCCTTTCTCTTCGTTCAACAGGATGTCTCCGCCTTCATAGTGGACAATGCGGGCTTTAACATTGGCACCGCTGCAATCGGGCGAGGTGTCCATGTGGGCGATCAGACCGATGACAGGTGCGTCAGGGCAGTTGCCGGGGATGGTCCCGTAAACGTAGCAATGTTCATCATGTTCTGCATCAAACCCCATCTCTTTCAGTTCCTGGCACAGCATTCTTGCGAGGTCATGCTGCTTTTCGGTACTGGGGACGCATTCGCGGTCTCCTGCTGACTGGGTATCGACCGCGACATAGCGGAGAAAACGGTTTTCCAGCTTTTCCATATTGATTACGCTCCTTTATTTTTATAATTATCAGTATACCACTGCCTATCAGTTTTGACAAGGCGCATCCGGGCTGGCCTCCAGATCAATCCCGGCCTTTTGTGCCTGCGGCTGCTGGAGCGGACGGGGAATGGTGTACAAACGGCCGTCTTTTCGGAAATGCAGGCCAGTCTGCTTGAAGTGGAAGGCGACTCCTGTCCTTCGGCACTGTTCCCGGATATCCAGTACCCAGTCAAAATCACAAACCCGCGCACCGTCTCCGCTTTCGCCGCCGGCGATAACCGCCCGGATTTTTCCGCTTTCCAGCCATGGCTCCAGCAAGATCGGAGAGAGCAGCGGTTCGCAGGTGATAAACCGGTCGGCAATCGGCAGCGATAAGAAGATTGGCAGACGCTGGGCTGCTGTCTCTCCGTTTTCACAGGTACAGCCGACTGTGACATTGGGGTAACCATTCCCCCAGTTGTCCGGCAGACAGCTGCCAAAGCGGACGATCCGTTTGGTGATAATAATAAACTGCACATCTTTCCGCTGATGAATCATCCGCCAGACATCCTCCCGCCATCCGTCAGCCTCTTCGACAAAAAAGTCGGAGGTCATGACCGCGTAAACCGTTTCCCCGGCCGGGACACGGTAGCTGCCGTCCCGTTTTTTCTGTATGGGAAGGTCAAAGGATGCTGTCTTGACGACCTCCGCCGGATTTTTACCGATGGATTCATCCCGCCGGTAGACGTAACAGTGCTGACATCCGGGCGAAAATTTATGGCATCCGTGCCAGGGATTCCAGATGATGGACATGGGCCGCCTCCTGTTCTGTCAAATGGTTTGATTTTATCTTACCGCGTTTTGACATTTTGTCAAGAGCGGCAGCAAAAGATGGTTGACGCTGCCTGCTGGCCATGATACAATAGTGCCATATCTGCAACAGGAAAGAGATGAAAAAGAAAGGGGCTTTGCCATGAAAATGATATTCAGGGATAAAAAACAGGCTGCACGTATTTTTATTCCAATTTTGATTGTCATTGCTGTAGCGGCAATCTACCTGCTGAAAAACCCCCCTTTTCAGGAGGATGAGCAGCAGTCGTCGCCGCTTGCTGTTTCCGAGATTGATATGGATACCCTGACCGCTGCCGGACTTCCAATTATAATTGACTTTGGTGCCGATTACTGCGCGCCCTGTAAACAGATGGAGCCGATTCTGGAGTCGGTCAGCCGTGAAATGCAGGGCAAGGCTTCCATCCATTATCTGGATATCGAAGAACATCCTGAAGTGGCAATGCAGTATCCGGTACAGGTTATCCCGACCCAGGTTTTTTTCCTGCCGGACGGCAGCCCCTATATGCCAGATGAGGAGCTTGGCATTCCTTTCACTCTTTATTCCTCTAAAGAGACCGGTGAGCATGTCTACACAGT
>DCTE01000021.1 GCA_002329405.1 Ruminococcaceae bacterium UBA1448
CAGATCGTCTCCGCACAGTGCCTTGATTTCGGTAACCTGATCAATGTTGCCGCTCGCTTCCTTAATACCGACAATATTCGGAATTTTGGAAAGTTCCTTGCAGGTTGCCGGCTGGATATTGACGCCGGTACGGGAAGGAACCGAATACATGATAATCGGCAGGCTGGTTGCCTCTGCAATCGCCTTATAATGGGCAATCAACCCACGCTGAGAAGTCTTGTTATAATAAGGCGTGACGACCAGCAGGCCATCAACACCAATCTCCTCGCATTCCTTTACCATCTTGATTGCAAATGAAGTATCGTTGCTTCCAGCGCCNNGCGCCTGCGACGACCGGAACCCGTCCGGCCACATGTTTCTTACAGAAACGGATGCACTCCAGGTGCTCCTCTTCCGACATCGTCGCGCATTCACCGGTTGTACCGCAGACGATAATCGCGTCGGTTCCGTTTTCAATCTGCCAGTCAATCATCCGGCCAAATTCTGCAAAGTTGATACTCCCGTCTTCATTCATCGGGGTTATAATCGCAATACCCGCGCCGGTAAAGATTCTCTTTTTCATGTGTTATCCTCCAAAACAAAGGCTCAGTCAAAATATCCCTTGACCGCCAGCAGCTCGGCAGTCAGCACTGCGCCGCCCGCAGCACCCAACAGGGTATTGTGCGAAAGGCAGACAAATTTGATATCAAACAGTTTATCTTCCCGCAGACGTCCGACTTCTACGCCCATACCGCCGTCCATATCACGGTCGAGCTTCGCCTGGGGACGGTCCGGCTCTTCGAAATAATGGATAAACTGTTTGGGAGCGGAAGGCAGGCCCAACTCATGAATCGGGCTTTTGAACTCTGCCCAGATTTTTTTGATCTCTTCAATTTCAGGTTTCTTTTTAAAAGACGCAAAAACTGCCGCAGTATGGCCATCCGATACCGGGACACGCAGGCACTGGGAGGTGATCACCGGACTGTCAGCGTTGACAATTACGCCATTCTCGATATGTCCCCACAGCTTAAGCGGTTCCTGTTCGCTCTTTTCCTCTTCTCCGCCGATGTACGGAATAACGTTATCGACGATCTCGGGGAAGGTTTCAAACGTCTTGCCGGCACCGGAAATAGCCTGATAGGTGCAGGCAAGCACGGTCTTCAGGCCAAAAACGTCACGCAGAGGCGAAAGAGCCGGTACATAACTTTGCAGCGAGCAGTTGGACTTGACGGTGATAAATCCGCGTTTGGTGCCCAAACGTTTTCTCTGTGCAGGAATTACCTCGATATGCTCCGGGTTCAGCTCCGGAACGACCATCGGGACGTCCGGTGTGCCGCGGTGAGCCGAGTTGTTGGAAACAACCGGAACTTCTTTGCGGGCATACGCTTCTTCCAGTNNTTGGGCATATTGACCGCGCAGAAGACAAAGTCTACCTGTTCAGCAATCTTGTCGATATCGTTGGTCGCATCAAACAACACCAAATCAGCCATCGACTCCGGCAGAGGAGTCTTCATCTTCCAGCGACCTTCTACCGCTTCACGATAGGTCTGGCCGGCACTTCTGCCGGAAGCAGCCAAAGCAGTTACATGAAACCACGGATGGTTCTCCAAAANNCTCTGTCCGACCATACCGGTCGCGCCAATGATGCCAACGTTGTATTTTTTCATCATTTTCCTCTCCTTTTCCCATTGCAAAGCGATGTTTTGACGAAAAGTAAAAAAACCGGTTGAAAACCGGCTCGTCATCGCTTATAATAAAGATACTGCATCCAGGTGCGCCGTGGCACCAGTTTCAGATCAGCTCTCCATCAAACCTGTGATGACAGTCCGGCGTCTCTTAAACGCAGAACCAGGCAAAATGTAAAAACCCTTACATTTTCCTTCGGCGGCAAACCCTTTTTATGTGTTTCACAGAAGAAGGTTTCTCTCCGCACATATACTCTTGCAGGCCGCACCTCTGACCAATGGGTATTTAGTTACTCTCATCATATCACCAAACCGACCGGGTGTCAATCGCTTTTTGTAAAATATCCGCATTTTGGGCATATTATGGTGAGCATTTTGATAATCAGCCGCATCTGGCGGCGGAATGGAAGGATTTTTTGTGTTATTAAAAAGTGATTTTTACTACGATCTCCCCAAAGAACTGATCGCACAGCACCCGCTCGACAAACGGGACCACTCTCGTCTGATGACGCTGAGCAAAGAGACCGGTGAAATCGGGCACCACCATTTTTACGATCTTGCGTCAATCCTCCGCCCCGGAGATCTTCTGGTTGTCAACAATTCCCGCGTCATCCCTGCCCGGATCTATGGCCACAAAAAGGACACGGGGTCGCATGTCGAATTCCTGCTGCTGGAGCAGAAAGAGACAGACGTCTGGGAGATTCTGGTCAAACCAGGGAAAAAAGCAAAGATGGGCGTCCGGTACACCTTCGGCGACGGCCTGCTGGAAGCCGAGGTGACCGATATCTTTGAAGACGGCAACCGGCTGGTCAAATTTTATCATGCGCCGGACAAAAATATCTACACCATTCTTGACGAGATCGGCCAGATGCCCCTCCCCCCTTATATCACTGAAAAGCTGGAAGACAAGGAGCGTTACCAGACCGTCTACTCCAAGGAAGAAGGCAGCGCGGCAGCACCGACTGCCGGACTGCATTTCACCCCTGAGCTGATGCAGACGCTGCGGGACAAAGGCGTCGGTATCGCCGAAGTTACTCTGCACGTCGGATTGGGGACTTTCCGTCCGGTCAAAGAAGAAAACGTCCTGGAACACAAAATGCACTCGGAACATTACTACCTGTCGGCTGAAACCGCCGCCCGAATCAACGAGACAAAGAAAAACGGCGGCCGGGTCATTGCGGTCGGCACTACCAGCTGCCGGACACTGGAAAGCGTCGCGACATTCTTTGGTGAAATTCGCGAAGCGGAAGGCTGGACGGATATCTTCATCTATCCCGGTTACGAATTTAAGTGCATTGATGCGCTGATCACCAACTTCCATCTGCCGGAAAGCACACTGATCATGCTGGTTTCTGCGCTGGCCGGCTACGATCATATTATGAATGCTTACCGGGTCGCTGTGCAGGAAAAATACCGGTTTTTCAGCTTTGGCGATGCAATGTTTATCTACTGAGAAAGGACCTGACCCATGTACAAACTGATCACCATGCAGGGCCGCGCCCGCCGCGGAACCTTTACCACCGTTCACGGCAAAATCGAAATGCCTGCTTTTATGAATGTCGGCACTTCGGCCGCGATCAAGGGCGGTATCTCCTCCTATGACCTGAAAGACCTTCACTGCCAGGTCGAGCTATGCAACACCTACCACCTCCATGTCCGCCCCGGGGATGATCTTGTCTACCGGATGGGCGGCCTGCATAAATTCATGGGCTGGGATGGCCCCATCCTGACCGATTCAGGCGGATTCCAGGTCTTTTCGCTCGCCTCGCTGCGCAAGATCAAAGAAGAAGGCGTCACCTTCGCCAGCCATATCGACGGACGTAAAATTTTTATGAGCCCGGAAATTTCGATGCAGATTCAGTCTCACCTTGGTTCGACCATCGCGATGGCATTTGACGAATGCGTCGAAAACCCCTCTACTCATCAGTATTCCAAAAACTCCTGCGACAGAACCGTCCGCTGGCTCAAACGCTGCAAAGAGGAGATGGACCGGCTCAATTCCCTTCCTGAAACCATCAACCCCCACCAGATGCTGTTCGGCATCAACCAGGGCTGCATTTATGAAGACCTGCGGGTGGAACATATGAAAGAGATTGCCAAACTTGACCTGGATGGCTACGCGATTGGAGGACTTGCTGTCGGCGAAAAAACCGAGGATATGTACCGGATCATTGATGTCGTCACTCCGCATATGCCGACTGACCGTCCCCGTTACCTGATGGGGGTCGGCACGCCCGGCAACATCATTGAAGGCGTTTACCGGGGTGTGGACCTGTTTGACTGTGTCATGCCCAGCCGCAA
>DCTE01000111.1 GCA_002329405.1 Ruminococcaceae bacterium UBA1448
TAAGACTGCCGATCGGAGACCGAGATGGGCGCGGTTTTCCAGCCTTGGAGAGTAGGCAACCGCCGCCAGTACCAGGCTGACCAGCGTGCCGCACAGCAGGTCGATTACCGAATGCTGTTTGACAAACAGCGTTGACAGACAGATCAGGACGACCCAGAGGGTTGAAAGGATGCGGATTTTGTACCGCTTTTTGAGCCGCTGTGAGCGATTGACCACAATTGCCGCCGCGACACTGGAAGAAACGTGAATGGACGGGCAGACGTTGGTCGGTGTGTCGATTGAATACAGAAGCTGCGCAATCCTGCACAGCAGATTGTCGCCGGTAATCTGGGGCCGCAGCTGCAATCCGTTTGGAAACAGCAGATAAAGCAGCAGACAAAGGGTCATGCCGGTAAACATGATGAAGGTGATTTTCAGAAAATCCCGTTTGTCGGTCAGCAGAAAATACAGCGGTGTCCCCAGCAGCAGGATAAACCAGGAGGCGTATGGAATCAAAAACCATTCGCAGAATGGAATCATATCGTCCAGTGGACAGTAGATGATATAGCGCGGGACAGTGATTTTTTCGAGCAGGACAAAACCCGCCAGATAAAAGATATAATAGAGAAGAATCAGACTGTGTGGATTTTCGCGGATAAACCCGCGAATGCGATGAATCATTTGGGAAAAAGCCTCTTTTCCAGGATAACCGCTGTCCAAAGCGGTGGGGTGGTACGGTGAAACCGGATCAGCCGGACAAAACATCATTTTCGGCTGTTTTTGTTCCAGTACTTCCGGTCAAGGGTGCGAAACTGGACAGCTTCGCTGATATGCTGCGCGTCGATCACTTCCTCTCCGTCCAGGTCGGCGATGGTGCGTGCGACCTTGAGAATACGGTTGTATCCGCGGGCGGAAAGGCCCAGCCGGTCAAACGCATTTTTGAGCAGCTGCATCCCTTTGTCGGTCACCGGACAGGCAGTCTGCATCAGACCCGGCGTCAGGCCACTGTTGCAGAAGATGCCGGTGTTCTGATAGCGGTCTAGCTGGAGCTTGCGTGCTTTGTTGACGCGGGCGCGAATGGTTGCCGAGCTTTCACCCTTTTCCCCCGATGTTAGCTGGCCAAAATCGACCGGCGGTACTTCGACATGCAGGTCAATCCGGTCCAGCAGCGGCCCACTGACCTTGGCAAGGTACCGTTCCACCTTTTGCGGCGAACAGGTACAGGGATGGGTCGGGTGCCCAAAATATCCGCACGGACAGGGATTCATGGCCGCAAGAACAACCATCCGGCAGGGATAGGTCAGTGTACCGTTGACCCGCGAGATGGTGACTTCCCCGTCCTCAATTGGCTGACGGAGAATTTCCAGTGCTGTTCGTTCAAATTCCGGCAGTTCATCCAGAAACAAAACGCCATTGTGTGCCAGCGATATCTCGCCCGGACGCGGGATGGTACCGCCGCCGGACAGACCAGCGGGTGAAACGGTGTGATGGGGAGAACGGAAAGGGCGTTCGGTAATGATCGGATGTTCCGGTGTCAGGACGCCGGCGATAGAATGGATTTTGGTTGTTTCAATTGCTTCCTCAAAGGTCAGGTCGGGAAGAATGGACGGAAAGCGTCGTGCCAGCATGCTTTTCCCTGAGCCTGGTGAACCGATCAGCAGGGTATTGTGTCCGCCTGCTGCCGCGATTTCCAGCGCACGCTTGGCCATGCTCTGCCCCAGTACTTCCGACATATCCGGGTAGCTTCCTTCGGATGCCGGCGAAAATTCCAGTGGCGGATGAGGAGTCAGCGGTTTCAGTCCTTCGTAAAAGTCGACGACCTCGAGTGCGGAATGTATGCCATAGACTTCAATTCCATGGACAACGCTTGCTTCGGCAGCGTTGTCTTCCGGCAGGAAGATTCGCTTGTATCCTCTTTCGGCGGCCATAATGGTCATCGGCAGAGCACCGGAGATTCTGCGGACAGTTCCGTCCAGTGCCAGTTCACCCAGAAAGATCGCATCGTCAAAACTGACCTGGGTACTGCCGGAGGCCATCAGCAGGGAGAGATAGATCGGCAGATCATAAATTGGTCCGGTCTTGTGCAGATCAGCGGGAGCGAGATTGACGGTAATTTTGGCGGCAGGAACCTCAAAACCGGTGTTCCTGAGTGCAGCCCGGACCCGGTCACGGCTTTCCTTGACCGCTGCATCCGGCAGACCGACCGTTTCAAAGGAAGGCATTCCGCGGGAAAGGTCGGTTTCGACCTGTACGATAAAGGCGTTCATTCCCAAAAGACCGGCGCTGGTTACTTTGGCGTACATATACTTCGCTCCTTGTGAGCCGCGCAGAAGATGCACGGATAATTTGATGATATTCTAATTGTACACTTCTTTTGTCCCGGACGCAAGTTTTTTGTTATAATGCCGTTTATTTTCGGCCTTTTTCTGTCGGTTTGTCGACAAAAACCTAAAAATTTTATACAGCTTAAAGGGGGTGATGACGATCAGTCGATTTCAATATCCTGCGGATACTGTAAAGGAATCTCCTACGAGGGGTGAAATTCTGGTTCCCCTTGGGGCGGTTGGCTTTGTTCTGATGGGGACGCTGCTGGTTTCCACATTGCTATCGTTGCAGGTCATCCAGACAGTCTTGCCATGGATGGCAGCCACAGGCGTGGTAACATTGGCAGCTGGAGCAGTCATCCATATTAGAAGAGTTGCAATAAAGTTTCGCCTTGGTTTTATTGCACTGTTTTGTTTGACAGTTGCGGTTGGGTTGTGGTTGGCGGCCGGTGAACGGGAAAAGCTGCTGGAGGCGAGAAATTTATTTGCCGGTCAGTCACTGACCATTTCCGGTGAGATATCAGCGGTTGAACCGCGGGAAGACGGAGGCTGCCGCTTTCTGATGCGGGATGCCCGGATTACAGCGGAGGATGGCCAGGAAGGAAATGCAGACGTTCTCTTTTACAGTGACGGGGAACTGACCTTCTGCGGCGGCGAACGGGCGGTTCTGACAGGGACGGCATCTGAAGAACTGACAATGTCCCAGCTTGGAACAGGTGCCGAGCTGGTGGTCTTCCGTGCGGGGTATGTACGTGAAGAACAGCCATCCTGGCGGTATCCGTTTTACCGGTGGCGCAGCCGGGTGGAGAGTATTGTCAGGACCCGTCTGCATACCCTGCTGGACAAGGAAGATACCGCGCTGATCGTCGGTATGCTGCTGGGTGACAGCGCTGCCATTTCGACGCAGGACTATACGCTGCTGCAAAATGCGGGGCTGGCCCATCTGCTGGCAGTTTCCGGGCTGCACATCTCCATCTTTTTCGCATTGACCAGCTGGCTGCTGCGTCCGCTTGGACGCAGGGCAGCGCTGATGGTTTCGATACCAGTTGCCGCGCTGTATGTTTTTCTGACAGGTATGGGGGTATCTTCTGTCCGGGCGCTGGTGATGGTGTCTCTTTTCAATCTGGCAGAACTGCTGCGGATGCCCAAAAACAACAGTTCGGTGTTGGGAACAGCCGTCTTGCTGTTCTGTATATGGGAGCCGGTATGCGTATTGCAGGCCGGGACGCTGCTGAGTGTCCTGTCGGTCTGGTGTCTGTATGCGGTTGCGCCTGCTCTGCGGGTACGGATTCCAGTAGGCAAGCGTAATTTTGGTTCAGTCTTGGACGGTGCCTTTGCCTGTGCAGCGATCAGTGTGGTGACGATACCGGTGATGATGCTGATGGTCGGGTATATTCCAATGCTGGCACCTTTGTGCAGTATACTGGTGTTGCCGCTGATGCCGGTTGTCCTGACGGCAGGTCTTGTGGCAGGAATCTTTGGCGGATTGCTGCCGGGACGGCTGGCGGGAGGCTNNGTCTGCAATTGCTGTTTGGTTATATTCGGGCGGTAGCAGCTGCCGGTGGAAGTGGCCCGATGGTTCCGCTGGGCGGAGAACTGGTAAAGCTGGGTGTTGCAGCGGCTTTGTTGCTGCTGATGGGGCTGGCAGTCATCTGCGGCGTGCGGCAGTTGTCGCTCCATCGTGGGCTGGTGGCGGCGATGGTATCGGTACTTCTTGCGGTGACCGGTCTGTGCGGGGTGGTTCCCCGGGCGGAAGGACTGCAAATCAGTGCCCTGGAAGGGACACTGATTCTGCAAAAAGGTCAGCAGGCGGTTGTAATCGGAAGCGGGAGAAGCGATTATGCAGGACAGACGGTCGCGGGATATCTGCGGGCAAATGGTGTGCAGGAATACCAGCTGCTGATCCCGGAAGGCCGGATGACTTTTACCGGCGGCTGCTATGAACTGCTGGGCAGGTTTGCGGCAGATTCGATTCTGTATACACAGATGGACACCCGGCTGCAATTGGCACTGGAACAGTTTGCACCGGCGGAGGTTTATCCGCTGACAGGTGCTTCCCGGTGGCAGCTGTTTGGAGAAGCCGAGCTGGAAATTCGCCCGGGAAATAATGGGCCGTATCTGCTGCTGCATGCGGGAGAGAAAACACTGCTGCTCTGTGATGGAAAGGACTCTCCTATCTATCAAGCTGACTGGACGGTGTATTATGACCATCAGCCGGAGGAGAGCCTCTCGTCTTTTGCGGAAAACTGTGGTATACTGGAGATAACGGAGCTTCCGTTTGAAGCGGGAGAGGAAATGCCCGGCTGGGAGGCAGGGTTTTTGTGCCCTGACTGGACGATTCTGGTTGAAGACCAGCTGCGTCTGCTGCCGGGGTAATCCCAAAACTTTGCACAGGAAAGGAAATGTCCATGCCATATTATGACGATCAGGCCTTGCTCAAAAGTATACGGGAGGAAGACCCGGCCCCGGTTTATCTGATCTATGGGCGGGAGACCTACTATTCTTCCGTCTGCCTGCAAAAGCTGCTTGCAAAGCTGGTCAAAAAAGGGACCGAGAGCTTCAACTTCCGCAAATTTGACGGAACAGGCGTCGATATGGTCGCGGTACGGACAGAATGCGAAAGCCTGCCGCTGATGGCGGACTATAAATGCGTACTGATTCAGAATCCGAATCTGGAAAAGCTGCCGGCGGCAGATCTGGAAACTCTGACGGAAATCATGGATGACCCAAATCCAACGACTGTCCTGATTTTGTATGTATCTGCCTATGACCTCAACCCCAAAAAGAATGCGCGGCTGAAAAAACTGATGGAACAGATTGCCCGCGTCGGGATTGTCGCCGATATTCAGCCGAAAAGTCAGGCGGAGCTGATCCGCCTGATCCGGCAGAAATGCCAGAAGGCCGGCTGTTCGATTGATCAGGTGACTGCCAGCATCTTAATTGACCGGTGCGGAACAGCGATGGAAACACTGATGCGGGAAACCGACAAGCTGATCGCCTACCGGATGCAGGGAGAGATCACCCGGGCGGATGTCGAGCTGGTCACCCACAAGAGTCTCGAAGCGTCTATCTTTGATCTGTTCTTCGGTGGTTTCGGCGGCGGCGGGCGTACCCGCGCCTTTCAGATACTCAACGACCTGTTTATCCAGCGGGAGGAGCCTTCCCGGATACTCAGCGTGCTGAGCGGGTCATTTATCGACCTGTACCGGGCAAAGGCGGCCCACAACGCGGGGAAAACTGCAAACGACCTGTTGTCTGTCTATTCGTACGGCAAACGGGCATTTCTGGTCAATAACGCCTTTCGGGATGTGCCGCGGTATTCGATGCGGATGCTCCGCGGGAGCCTGAATATTCTGATGCAGACCGAGCTGGCGATGAAGAGCGGGCACGGAGAAGACCGGATATTGGTGGAAGAAGCGGTGGCGCAGATTCTGGCACTGAAGGAAGAAGGATAAAAGGCGTGAGCGAGACACAAGGCGAAAAGATAAAACTGTCGGTTCCGATCGTTGTAGAGGGAAAATATGACCGGATGCGCTTACAGGAACTGATTGACGGAACGATTATTGAAACAGGCGGTTTTGGGATTTTTACCGACCCGGAGAAGCTGGAACTGCTGCGGCAGCTGGCTGAGAAAGAGGGACTGATCATTCTGACCGACTCTGACCGGGCAGGTTTTCGCATTCGGCATTATATCCGTTCGGCGATGCCGGATGTCAGCAGGCTGATCAATGTCTATATCCCGGATATCTTCGGCAAGGAACGCCGAAAAAATGCCCCATCCAAAGAGGGAAAACTCGGAGTCGAAGGGATACCGGTCGGGCTGCTGAAAAAAACCTTTGAAAAGGCCGGGGTCATGGGAGACAGCAAACCGGCAAAAGCTGATGATGAACTGATCACCAAAGCCGATCTATACCTGCTGGGGCTGTCCGGCACCGATGACGCAGCGGTCAGACGAGCGGCACTGCTGAAAAAGCTATCTCTCCCCTCCCGATTGACAGCCAAGGGACTGCTGCCGGTACTGAATACCCTATATACCCGTGAAGAATTTTATCAGTTGATGGAACGGTTTGATCAAACCTGCGATCAGTAAAAAACAATCCGTTTTGATCAGGAGCAGAGAGACAAAAAGGAGCGTGAAAAGGTGATGACCTCTGAACAGTGTTATGGCTTGTGTTTTGCCACATTGGAAGACGCAGAATTGTGGAATAGGTTTGATCATCATTTGTCACGATCCGGTTTTGAAAAGAAAGTTCGGGAAAAAATGGCCTGGATATTATATATCGAGGATTTTCCGGCAGGTGTTCTGCGTTGGGGAATGTTCTGGGATACCATTCCGTTTTTGAATCTGATCTATCTGGACAGCTCGTGCAGAAGAAATGGGCTTGGCCGGTGGGCGATGGGATGCTGGGAAAAGGAGATGCGGCGGCAGGGTTATCCGCTGGTCATGGTATCCACTCAGGTGGACGAAGAAGCACAGCATTTTTACCGAAAGTTGGGATATCGTGATATCGGCGCAATTACGATGGATTTCCCGGGATTTGAACAGCCGCTGGAAATGTTTCTGGCCAAAGATCTGAGAAAGGAGCCGAATACCGAATGAAGACACTGATACTTAATGGTTCGCCCCGCAAAAATGGTGACGTTGCGTTCCTGGTGGAACAGCTGGTGTCGCTGCTGCCCGGACAGGTCATCCGTCTGGACGCCTTTACCAGCGGAATTCAGGCCTGTCAGGATTGCCGGTACTGCAAGTCAAAGTCCGGCTGTGCATTGCAGGACCCGATGCAGCATCTTTACCGGACACTGGACAGCTATGACAATATCGTCCTTGCCTCGCCGGTCTATTTTTCTGATCTGACCCCGCCATTGCTGGCAATCGGCAGCCGGTTGCAGGCCAGCTATATGGCCAGACGGTTTCGGAATGAGCAGATGTTCCCCCATCTCAAAAACGGCGGCGTCATTCTGACAGGCGGCGGCGACGGCAATATGACCCCTGCATGGGACGCGGCGGTCAAATTCCTGCGGCTGATGAATGCGGGCCGCATTGCCCCGCTTGCCGCGGCACAGAATACCGACCATCTGCCGGTGGCGGACGACCGTCAGGCACAGGATGGCGTACGGACCATGGCGCGGTGGTTTATCGACCATGCCGGTCGGTCGGGAGCTGTCTATTGATGAGCATGACGCAAAAAGAGAAAAATCCTGCTGTATTTTCCCCCTATTCCGGGAGAAGAATACAGCAGGGTTTTGCTTTTCGTATGCTTATATACGATCGTTTGGTTCCAGTCCGACCAGTTCAGCCATCTGCCGCGGGAGCGGGCAGACAATCCGCATTTCTGCCCGCGAGAGGGCTTTGACTGCGGGGATGGTAACCTCTTTGCAGTGGAGAGCCTGGGTGCGGATCTGTGTGTCATGTCCACCATACAGGGTATCCCCCGCCAGTGGGTGGCCGATGTAGGCCATATGCACCCGAATCTGATGGGTACGGCCGGTCTCCAGCTTACAGGCAATCAGCGTGTGGCCGTTTGCGCGGCAAAGCACTTTAAAATGTGTGATCGCCCGTTGTGCCTGCGGGTCAGAAAAATCCACCTTTCGGGTGATAATCGAGCCGGGGACACGGACCAGCGGAGCGTCTATGCAGCCTTCATTTTGCTGGATGGTTCCTTCCGCGACAGCGTAATAGACCTTTTGCAGTTTTCCCATCAGCATGCCGGCTGCAAGGGTGTTTTTGGCGGCGACGACAATACCGGTGGTATCTCTGTCCAGCCGGTATAACGGCCGGAAGGCAATTCCGCTGCTGCCATCTTCTGAACGGTAACGGGCGGAAAACCAGTTGCCGACCGTATCATTGTAATATAGCGTACAAGGGTGTACCGACATGCCTGCCGGTTTTTCCATAACGCAGATATCCCGGTCTTCATAGACAAGGGTGACCGGCAGCTCGGGGTTGGGAATCAGATTGATCTGTTCCGACTCGCCCAGCACAATCTGGATCTGATCACCGGCGTGAACCGGGTCAACCATCCGCAGATGGGCGCCGTTTACCGACAGCCCGCCTTTTTTCAGGTCGATGATCGTCCGACGGGAAAAGCCGAGGGATTCCTTAAAGTAATCCTGCAGCAGTTCCCCGTCCCATTCCGGCTCGACGGTATACTGGTAGATGCTTACAAAAGGTGCCATCAGTCGCTGCTGATCACCTTTTCAATTTCCGCGATGTAGACGTCGTGATAATCCGCGCCGGGATAGGCCGATGCTTTGATATCCTCCGAAATCTGCGCAGGATTAAAGGCGGAGCGGTAAAGGGTCCGGCAGCAGAAGACAAGCTGGGATTCTTCAAACCAGGGGTAGCCGCCCTCACCGGTCAGATGCAGCCCGGCTTCCGCAATTTTGTCGAGGTCCCGCCCGGATTTTCTTCCGCAGAGGGTGAGCGACTGGCGCATCCCTTCCTTGCTCATATCATAAAAGCTGAGGGTAAAGCGATCGGTTTTTTCCAAGAATTCATGGGTGTACCGTTGCGGCCGGATATAGATGGTTACAACATTTTTCCCCCACAGAACCCCAACGCCGCCCCAGCTGACGGTCATCGTATTGGTTTTTCCGGTGTCGGGATCGGTGACGGTAACCAGCGCCCAGTCTTTGTCCAGACGGGTAAAGGGGTTGAAGGACAGATCGGATACCTTGATTTCATGGAACATAGAACATTCTCCTTTTCAGACAGATTCCCGGACAGGGGCCGGGTCATATAGTTGTGGAAGAGGTTGTTGAGAGTACCAGCACATCCACCTGTGCCGCTCCCGCCAGCAGCAGTGCTTCGGCTGCCTGGTTGGCTGTCGCGCCGGTCGTCAGAACATCGTCGATCAGCAAAACCCGCTTTCCATTCACCAATGGGTCAGCACGGAAACTGCCCTTGAGGTTGGTCTGCCGAAGCTGGGCGGAGAGTTCATGCTGGGAGGCGGTTTCGCGGATTTTGGTCAGCGCACCAGGTACAAATGGAATGCCTGTTTCCCGGGAAACGGCTGCTGCCAGAAGTGCCGCCTGATTGTACCCACGGGTACGCAGTTTTTTGCGGCTCATCGGGATTGCAGCCAACAGGTCAAAGTCCGCCGGCACCTGGCATTCAGCCAGTGATTGTGCCATCAGTTTCCCCAGTATCCGTGCATGGCCGGGATGATGGTTAAACTTCATGTTCTGAATGGCTGGCTGCATGCTTCCCAGATAAAGGCTCGCCGGAAAGACCCGGGTAAAGAGCGGTCGGAGCGACCGGCATGCACAGACCGTTTTACCGCAGTGTGGACAGACGTCCCCTGGATGGACACGAAATAACTGTTTTGAACAGAGCGGGCAGAAGATTTCCCGTTTGCCAATGCTTCTGCCGCAGCTGGGACAGACCGGCGGAAAAAACAGCCGTTGTACCACCTCTGCTATTATATGCAGCCTTTGTTTTTTCATAATGTGGTCTGTTCGGGCGCATCATCCTGAACCGATGCGTTTTTTCCCGCCTCCTGCTGCAAAAAGTACCGAAGACCGGTATACCGCAGCATCTTACGGTTGTTGTCCACCATCTGGTATACTCTGCTTTCACTGCCGACAATGATCAGCAGCTTGCGGGCACGGGTCACCGCGGTATAAAGCAGGTTGCGGAAATATAGCTTGTCATATCCGCCCAGAATCGGCAGGACAACCGCACTATATTCACTTCCCTGGCTTTTGTGCACCGTGACAGCGTATGCCAGCTCCAGTTCCCCCGCCATATCCAGCGTATAATTGCAGCGGCGATCATCAAAATCAATTTCAATATTGCCGCCAATCAGGTCAATCCGGCGGATAATGCCGATATCTCCGTTATAGATGCCCATTCCTTTTTCATTGGTTCCCGGTTTTTCCCATTCAATGTCGTAATTGTTGCGGGTTTGCAGTACCTTGTCCCCTTCCCGGAAGGTAAACAGGATGCTTTTATACTCTTTTTTGCCCTTCTGAGGCGGATTGAGTGCCTGCTGTAAGCTGTCGTTGATCGCATAAACACCGAGGTCCCCTTTTCGCTGGGGAGTCAGCACCTGGATGTCCTCCAGCGGGGAATAACCGTAGGAGGCAGGCAGACGCTTGGCTACCAGTTCCGTTACCGTTGACAGGACACTTGCTGTATTTTGACGCCGCAGGAAAAAGAAATCGTTGTCCCGGACAGTCAGGTCGGGATATTCACCAGCGACAATCCGGTGGGCATTGGTGACAATTTTGCTTTCAGCTGCCTGGCGGAAAACCTGTTTCAGTTCTACTGTAGGGATACAGCCGGAATCAATCAAATCCCGCAGAATATTTCCTGCTCCGACGCTGGGCAGCTGGTCGGAGTCGCCGACCAGAATCAGCTTGCAGCCCATCCTGCATCCCCGCAGCAGCGATTCAAACAAAGCAGTATCTACCATCGACATCTCGTCGATGACAACTGCGTCAGCTTTAAGCGGGTTGCGTTCATTATGGATGAAATTCAGTTCTTCCCGGGAGCTGAAATCCACTTCCAGCAGCCGGTGGATGGTTTTCGCTTCCCGTCCGGTCACTTCACTGATTCGTTTGGCTGCCCGTCCGGTCGGTGCTGCGATGGCGATGGACAGGCCCTCCTGCTCCAGCAGGTCGATGATCGCATTGAGGGTGGTGGTCTTGCCGGTGCCGGGACCGCCAGTCAGGATCAGCATGCTTTTTTGCAGTGCCGCCCGGATGGCGTCTCTTTGCAGGGATTCATAGTGGATATTTTTAATCTGTTCGACGTCGTCAATCATCCGGTCGATGTCCCGGCTGACAAAAAAGCGGTTTTGCAGCATCATCGCAAGCCGCAGGGCAATGTACCTTTCAGCATTGTACATGGCTGGCAGAAACAGAAATTCCCGGTTGCGCTGAACCGAAAAAAGTTCCTCTTCTTCAATCCGCTGGTCGATATCTGACTCGATCGCTTCGATTGGCGCATCGGTCAGACGCTGAACCAGCTGGACGATGGTCTGCCGTGCAAGACAGGTGTGCCCGTTTCTGAGGTTGTGGCGCAGGACATGGCAGGCGGCACCAAACAGCCGTTTGCCGGAGTCTTCCGGGATGCCGAGCGACAGTGCAATCTCATCAGCCTTTTTAAAGTCGGTGCCGATGTCGTCCAGACACAATAGATAAGGATTGTCCTTGACGATGTCGACTGCAATGGACCCCCATTTTTTCCAAACCTTTACCCCTTCGGCCGGGGTAAGGCCATATGTGGACAGGAACATCATGACCGACCGCATTCCAAACATCTGTCCCAGTTCCCGGGTGATGGCTTCAGCCTTTTTGGGGGAGATGCCACGCACTTCAACCAGCCGTCCGGGCGTTTCTTCCAGTATGGTCATTGTATCATCGCCGAATGTTTCCACAATCCGTGCCGCCAGTACTGCTCCAATTCCTTTTACCGCTCCGGAGGACAGAAATTTTCGGATTGCCGACGCGGTGGCAGGCAGCCTGCGTTCATAAGCCAAGGCCTTAAACTGCCGGCCAAATTTGGGGTGAGAGGTGTAACTTCCGCTGAGCCGGAGTTCTTCGCCCTCTGTAACGCCGTATAGTTCACCGATGACGGGCAGCAGTTCTTCACCGGTGTCCACTTCAATGACGGCAAAGCTGGTTTCCTGGTTCATATAGACAATTTCACTGACAATACCTTCGATATTGACAATGCTTTCCCGTCCGGCAATCATACCCCAACCCCCTGTTTCCGCCGTCCGGCGGAAAAAATCTGTACCATTTCATTGTATCAAACCGTAAACGGAATGTCAAACAGGCGTACAGGATACAGGCAAAATAATCGGTTGGTTTTGATGGTTTTGCTATATTTTACAGAATGGGAAGTAAAGTCCTTGACAGAATTGCCATCTTGTTATAAAATACAGTATAGAGAGATTCTGAGAGTTTTACCTGTTTTATGGAACAGTGATCATATAAATCGGAAATCCGGGGCAGGAAAGATGTTGGTTGGCTCCGGGCCTTTGACATAGTCAGTATCCGCATTTGCGGGCTTTTATTTTAACCGTCGTTTGACGGAACAGATCATGTGTCGACCGTTGGATTCCTGCTGTCATAGCAGTAAATCAGAGCAGGAGCAAGTTGTTGGGGGATTTCCTGACAGCAATGGTGTTTTATGCACTTTTCCCGCCTTCACAGAGTTTCTCTGTGAAGGATTTTTTTATGTCTGTCGTGATAAAAATTCTTCTGACCTTACTTTGTCCATCATAAAATATTGAAAAGGAGGTTGTTTTTGAAAAAATGGACACCACACAGGTTGTTCTGCTCTGTGCCGGAGTAGCAGTTGTCGCTGCGGCCGCATCGGGTATTCCGCTCTTTTTTGCGGGTATCAGCCACCGGAAAAAGACGGCGGAAGCGGAGATCGGTTCGGCGGAAGAGCAGGCCAAAAAGGTAATCAATGATGCGTATAAGACAGCGGAAACCCGTAAAAAGGAAATGCTGGTCGAAACGCGTGAAGAAATTCATCAGCTTCGCAACGAAGCTGACCGCGATATTAAAGAACGCCGCAGTGAAATTTCCCGGCAGGAACGCCGTATTCAGCAGAAGGAAGAATCTCTTGACCGCAAGCTGGAAAATGCCGAGAAAAAGGAAGAACAGATCCAGCAGAAGCTCGCTTCCGCTGAGGAAAAGCTGGCTGAGGCGGATACCATTAAGAAATCTCAGCTGGACCAGCTGGAACGGATTTCCGGTCTGACGGTTTCGCAGGCGAAGGAACAGCTCCTCGAGAGCCTGGAAGGCGAACTGGTGCATGAAAAGGCACTGAAGATCGCGAGCTTTGAGCAGCAGCTCAAGGATGAGGCAGAGGAAAAGGCACGCAACATCCTTTCTCTGGCGATCACCCGCTGCGCGGCCGATCATGTCAGTGAAGCAACGGTTTCGGTCGTCACCCTTCCCAGCGATGAGATGAAGGGCCGTATCATCGGCCGTGAAGGACGCAACATCCGTGCGCTGGAAACGCTGACTGGTGTTGATCTGATCATCGACGATACACCGGAGGCAATCACCCTTTCCTGCTTTGACCCGGTCCGCAGAGAGATTGCTCGCCTGTCGCTGGAAAAACTGATCGCCGACGGACGGATTCATCCTGCCCGTATCGAGGAAACAGTCGAAAAGGCCAAAAAGGAAGTCGAAGCCAAGATCAAGGCGGAAGGCGAACGCGCCATGATGGAAACCAATGTGCATGGCCTGCATCATGAACTGGTCCGCCTGCTGGGCCGTCTTTATTACCGGACGTCCTATGGACAGAATGTGCTGGATCATTCGATTGAGGTTTCCCATCTGGCCGGCATCATGGCTTCCGAGCTGGGGGTGGATGTAACCCTCGCAAAGCGTGCAGGTCTGCTGCATGATATCGGTAAGGCACTCAACCATGAGATTGAAGGTTCACACGTTCAGATCGGTGTGGATGTCTGCCGGAAGTATAAGGAAAGCGCTGCGGTCCTGCATGCGATTGAAGCGCATCACGGCGACGTCGAGACCAAAACGGTTGTTGCGGCGCTGGTGCAGGCGGCGGACGCTGTTTCGGCGGCGCGGCCGGGTGCACGCCGGGAGAATCTGGAGAATTATATCAAACGGCTCCAGAAGCTGGAAGAGATTGCTTCTTCTTTCTCGGGTGTAGAAAAATGTTATGCGATTCAGGCCGGACGTGAAATTCGGATTATCGTCAAACCGGAACAGGTTAAAGATGAGGATATGCCGCTGATTGCCCGTGAGATTGTCAAACAGGTGGAGACGGAACTGGAGTATCCGGGTACCATTAAAGTACATTTGACCCGCGAAAGCCGGGCAATTGATTACGCAAAATAATTACTGAATAGAAAACTGCTGCTGTACATCTGTTTTTGCGGAGATACGGCAGCAGTTTTTATGTTATGGTTAATTTTTCCTTCGCAGCATGCTGCGGTATTCGGTAGGACTGACCCCGGTATGCTGCCTGA
>DCTE01000174.1 GCA_002329405.1 Ruminococcaceae bacterium UBA1448
AGACCCGCGCAGGACAGTTGGTTAAAGGTATTCTGCTGTTGACAGGGCTGTATCTGATGGTCTATCTGATGCAGTTGCAGACAACACTATGGCTGCTGAACAAGATCATTGAAATGGGTATCATTATTTTGTTTATTGTTTTTCAGCCGGAACTGCGCAGTATTCTGGAACGCGCGGGGCGCACCAAAATGTCGATGTTGCCCTTTGCTCATAACGAAAATTCCCTCCGGCAGGCGACCATCTGGGGGGAACCGATCGACGTCATCTGTGAATCCGCCCAGCGGCTTTCCATTACGGCAACCGGTGCGCTGATTGTCGTTGAACGTCAGGTCAAGCTGGGAGATCAGATTCGGACAGGCGTCGTGCTGGACGCAATCCCGAGCGTCGAACTGATGGGCAATATCTTTTTCAAAAACTCACCGCTGCATGACGGCGCAATGATCATGCGGGACGGCAAGGTGTACGCGGCCGGATGTTTCCTGCCCAAACCCAAGCAGGAGCAGGATATTGACAAGAATCTCGGCAGCCGTCACCGCGCGGCAATCGGTATCAGTGAGGTATCCGATTCACTGACAGTCGTTGTCAGTGAAGAGACGGGCGGCATTTCGCTGGCGGTAAACGGCCGGTTGATTCGCAACCTGTCGGTGGACAAGCTGCATCAGACGCTGGACTATTACCTGCTGCCGCAGGAGGACCCGACTGACCGGAAAAAGAAGAAACAGGCGCTCTTCCGTAAGAAGGGTAAATAATCCCGGAAGAGAAGGGAGTGTTTTTGGGTTTGTTTAAGAAAAAGGATGCGTCGGAGACTGCCGTCACGACTCCAAAAGTAAATGGCATGCCGGAAAAAGGCGGACAGTCGGAGAAAAAGGACGGCGGCATGAGTATTCAGTCGCTGTTTAACAACAATAAATTTGTCGCGTTGTTTTCGCTGATCTGTGCGGTACTGCTATGGTTNNAGACGACCGATTTTAATGATACGGTCAGCAATGTCCCGGTAACGGTCAGTTATGAAAATTCGATGGCGCAGGATCTGGGGCTGGAATTGATCGGGGATATCAAGACTACGGTCGACGTTCATGTCACCGGTACGCGCTATGCGATTACATCATTGGACGCGGATGATTTCAATGCCCGCGTATCATTGTCTTCAATCACCAAGGCAGGGACCTATACCCTGTCGATTGAGGTCATGTCCAAGGCGAGCAGTTCGGATTATACGATCACATCCTGGTCACCGGCCGAGGTTGAGCTGACATTTGACAAGATCATCAGCCGGACACTGCCGCTTGAGATTATCACCCCCAACCTGACCGCAGCGGAAGGGTATTTGATGGAGACTGCGTATGGCGACTTTGACTACATTACGGTAACAGGGCCGCAGACGGAGGTCAATAAGATCAGCCGCTGCGTCGTCAATATTTCGACTGAACAGGAACTTTCGGAAACACTGACGACGACCGGTACAGTGACACTGGTGGATGAGATGGGGGCTACCGTTTCGAGCGAGAATATCGAATATGACCACAGTACGGTGACGGTGACAGTGCCGATCTATAAGACGAAGGAACTGCCGCTGAATGTCGAATTTGTCAATGTTCCGCGTGGCTTCCCGATTGAGCAGCTGGGATACACCCTGTCGAGAAATTCGATTCTGGTTGCGTCGCCCAGTGAGACGATTGATAATGTGGATGCGATTACGGTCGGGCCGATTGATTTCCGTGAAATCGACATCGGAACCGAGCTGACGCTGGATATCACCCTCAATGCCGGTTTGAAGAATGTTGAAAATGTCACTTCGGTTACCGTGACCTTCCCGACCTACGGGCTGTCGGCACGGACGCTGGATTTGAACAACTTTGTCTTCGAAAACCTGCCGAGCGGATATGACATTACGACACTCAGCGATTCGCTGGAGAATATCCGGGTAGTCGGGGATTCGTCAATCATTGCCGATCTGACCCAGGAAGACCTCGTCGGTATCATTGACCTGTCTCAGTACAGCCTCAGCCGCGGACGGTATACCGTTTCGGTCAAGGTTTATGTACAGGGTAAAGTATTGGCCTGGGCTGTGGGAGAATACAGCGTCAGTATTGATGTTGTCCCGAAAGAAACCGTCTCGGACACCGGGAACTAAAAAAGTCAGTCTGAACGGTGAGGGCTGCTGGATATCCGGCAGCCCTTTGGCGTGTATATTTGCAGCCGACAGTTTTAAAATATATCCGAAAGGAAATTATCATGCTGCTGATCTCCAATATTAAAACACCGCCTGGCAGCGGGGAAGGTGCTGCTGTTGAAAAAGCGCTTTCCCGATTGGGACTCAGGCCCGGCGGTGTAAAAGAAGCATATGTATATAAATCTTCGCTGGATGCACGGAAAAGAGACGAGATTCATCTGGTTTCAACCGTCGCAGTACATCTGGCGGGGGATGAACAGCGTTTTGCGGCCCATCCGCCCCGGGGCGTTACGATCCAATACCGGCCGGATGAGGATTTTACGATTCAAAAAGGAAACCTTCCATGCGCGACCCCCGTGGTGGTTGCAGGCTTTGGCCCGGCAGGCATTTTTGCGGCGGG
>DCTE01000080.1:0-4842 GCA_002329405.1 Ruminococcaceae bacterium UBA1448
CTGACAGGTTTTCACTCGTTTCCCCTCTCAAACTGTCCGGTGGACAGTTTGAGACGATACAGCTTGCCGACGCTGTCCTGATGCCAATGCTGTACCATGCTTTTTGTGCTTAGCAGACAAACGTTGCTTCGCCGTTCGTTTACTCCTTCCGTCACCGTTGACACGGCGACACCTCCCTCAGGAGGGCGGCTTTTTGGGGAGTAGCGGTGCTGCATCCAGCAGACGCAGGTCATTTTACCAATACCAATATGGTTGTGTGTTCAGAGATAAAAGGAGGGATATATTGGAAGAACTGGGGGGAATCATTGTTTCCGCAGTCGGGCTGGTGGGAAGCATCTGCGCGGTTGCGTTCGGGTGGGCGGCCTGGCGGCGGAATGAAAAACAGGATAACCGTTCCGGTGCTAGAGAGGATGGCCAGCTGATCAGCGATATCGGCTATATCAAGTCGGGTGTCGACGACCTGAAACGCCGTCTCGAACGCCAAGAACAAACCAACCTTGAATTTGCATCCCGGCTGTCCCGGGTCGAGTCCAGCGCTTCTCAGGCACATAAACGCATAGATGAACTTGCACACGGTTCCCGGTGAATGGCAGATCTGTGACCTGCTGTTTACCGGACAGACGCTGACACAACAGAAGGGAGGAACCCATATAATGGAAATGGTATGGAATCTGGTGATGGCGGCGGCAGTCGTCATCCTGACCCGCTATCTGGTCCCATGGCTCAAAGCCCAGCTGGACGCCAGAAAAGAGACGGCACTGATCGAAAAGATCGAGCAGTATGTCACCGCTGCTGAACAGCTGATTCAGGGAACCTGCCGCGGGGTGGAAAAACTGTCCTATGTTGAAGGACTGCTGGAGGAGGACGGTGTTTCGGTCACTGCGCGTATCCGTGCGCTGATCGAAGCCGCTGTCGCCAGACTCTGCCGCAAATAAAGGGGGAATGCCCGGATGGGTTATACACGTGTTGGACTGGACGTGTCCAAACATCAGGGGAATATCGACTGGTCAAAGGCTGCCGCAGGACAGGATTTTGTCATCATCCGTGCAGGGTACGGCCGCTTCGCCAATCAGGAAGACCCCTGTTTTAAAAAGAATATCGAAGGCGCATTTTCGGCAGGACTGCCGGTCGGTATATACTGGTACTCTTACGCAGCTACCGAGGCAGAGGCCAGAGAAGAGGCAGAAGTCTGCCTTTCGGTCATCGCGCCTTACCGCGATAAGATCACACTGCCGGTCTTTTTCGATCAGGAGTATGAACCGGATATTGTCGCCGCGTCAAAGGCGGTGCGGACTGCCTGCTGCGTTGCCTTCTGCAAGGCAGTTGAAGCGGCTGGCTACCGTCCCGGCATGTATGCTTCGCTCGACTGGCTGCAAAATAAGATCACCCTTTCTTCACTCCCGGAGGATACGGTCGTATGGTGCGCCCGCTATTCGGATACTGCGCCCGGTATCACCCATACTATCTGGCAGTATTCCAGCACCGGCAAGGTGTCCGGTATCTCCGGCAATGTCGATCTCAACCGCGCGGAGGAATCCCTTCTCGGGGAGAAGCTGCGCTGGGAAAAGACTGAAAAGGGCTGGATTTACGGCAGCTATAAAAATAAATGGGCAAAAATCGACGGGTACTGGTATTGGTTTGATGCCGACGGCATTGCTGTCACCGGCTGGGTGGAGGTCAAAGGAAAATGGTATTATTTCCTGACCCTGACGGATGCCCAGAAGACTGGGTATAAGGAATGCGCCTGCATGGAACTGAGTGACTGAGTATATTGTTGTTTAGCAGGGCTCCGGTTTAAGCCGGGGCCTTGTTTCTTGCATGCAGGCAAAGCAAAACCCCCGGGATTTCATATCGGAAATCCCGGAGGTTATCTATACATTGCTTCATAGGACGGCCTGATATTCAATCAGTCGACAAAAGTCTCACCTGATGCGAATTGCCAGATACGACCACCCAGCTGTTCAATATCCGAATGTACACCTTTTTCGAGAAGTGCGGCTATTTGATTGCATTCTTCTACTGAGTGGATTTGATAGCTGCGGTATTCCGGACGGGCTGAATCCTCATAATCGGCAGCTGCCAAAAGGAACAGAACACCATTATTATATTGCCGAATCTGTCCTGACCAGTAATCGGTAATAATGGTTGTATCTCCCTGCACCTGAACGATAAGGCTCTGCCAATAGTAGTTGGTACCCCATTCATCCGTCTGGACATCGCGTGCTTCGGTCAGATTGACAGACGAATAATCGTAGTACCGGCAATCCCGATACCGGCTGTACACCTGCCAGCGGTCGAACCCGAACCAGCAGAGCAGCGTGATGGCAGCACCAAATATAAATCCGAATACAATCCAAAGCAGCCGTTTTTTCGTCAAGGGGATACACCTCTTTCATTTTATCATGAAAAACTGCGCCCTGCTGCAATGCTGGCAGCAGGGGCGATAGACAGGCAGACCGCCGGTAAATCAGTCCATGCGGTTATATGATATTTTAGCGGGTAGCGTCGAGAGCCTGCTTGAGGTCGGCGATGATCTCGTCAACATTTTCCAGGCCAACCGACAGACGGATCAGGTCAGGACCGACACCGGCTGCAACCAGTTCCTCGTCATTCATCTGACGGTGGGTAGAGCTGGCAGGGTGGAGAACACAGGTGACCGCGTCGGCGACATGGGTTTCGATAGAGCCGAGCTTAAGATGTTTCATAAAGGTTTCAGCTGCTTTTCTGCCGCCTTTGACGCCGAATGAGATAACGCCGCAGGTGCCGTTCGGCATCAGCTTTTTGGCGATCTCATAATATTTGTCGCTGGGCAGGCCGGGGTAGGTAACCCAGGTGACCTGCTCGTTGTCATGCAGGAATTCGGCGACCTTCTGCGCGTTGGCAACGTAACGGGGCATACGGACAGCCAGGCTTTCCAAGCCGAGGTTGAGCAGGTAAGCGTTGTGGGGCGACTGGATCGAGCCGAAGTCACGCATCAGCTGTGCGGTAGCCTTGGTGATGAACGCGCCTTCTTTTCCGAAACGCTCTGCATAGACAACCCCGTGGTAGCTCTCGTCGGGAGTGGTCAGGCCGGGGAACTTGTCGGCATGGGCCATCCAGTCGAACTTGCCCGCGTCAACGATTGCGCCGCCGACGGTGGCTGCGTGGCCGTCGATATACTTGGTGGTCGAATGGGTGACGATATCCGCGCCCCATTCAATCGGGCGGCAGTTGATGGGGGTGGGGAAGGTGTTGTCGATGATCAGCGGGACGCCGTGTTCATGGGCAACCTTTGCAAAGAGCGGGATATTGAGGACAGTCAGCGCAGGGTTGGCGATGGTTTCACCAAAGACAGCCTTGGTGTTGGGTTTAAAAGCTGCGGCCAGTTCTTCCTCGGTGCAGTCGGGGGAAACGAAGGTAAACTCAATGCCCATCTTCTTCATCGTGACAGCAAACAGGTTGAAGGTGCCGCCATAGATGGAGGATGCGGAGACAACATGATCACCGCAGTTTGCGATATTAAAGATAGCATAGAAGTTGGCAGCCTGGCCGGAGGAGGTCAGCATGCCGGCGGTACCGCCCTCAAGAGCGGCGATTTTTGCTGCAACATAGTCGTTGGTCGGGTTCTGGAGACGGGTATAGAAGTAGCCGTTTGCTTCGAGGTCAAACAGCTTGCCCATTTCCTCACTGGTTTCATAGGGGAAGGTAGTCGACTGAATGATCGGTACCTGTCTGGGTTCACCGGATTTGGGAATATAGCCGGTATGAAGGCATTTGGTTTCGAGTTCCATTGCAAAACTTCCTTTCTTTTTGTGTATGGATATATGGCCAGACAGCATGGAAGGTGCTGTCGGACTGACAGACAATCAACAGGGGTTATAGTGGGAGGTAACGTATATAGGTTGTACCGTTCCAAACTGTCCACTGGACAGTTTGGGAAAGATAACGGGTTGATAATCGCTGCTGCCGTGCCGGCCCACGTAGTCCCACCTGAGCGGGTAAGACGGAACTGCTGTCCTCGCACGTTTATGTTGAAAGCCCGCATCGAGCGGACTTTCAACATAGGAAGACCCCTTGCAAGGGTCTTCCCACGGGTCCATACACTGCGGTGTATGGACCCTCCCTGTCCTGTGCTTGTTTTTGGGAAAGAGATTTCGCCCTCTGCGGAGGGCGACCAGGACCCTGTCCTGGACCTGCGATTTTTTGAAAAAAATCGAGTAAAACTTTTTTGATATGACCGACCCCACTGGGTGCGGAACTTTGGGCCGACGCTCTGCGCGTCGGTCGAACCACCGGGCCTTAGTAGCGGTAATCAGTGACACGTTTGGTCTTCTTTTCGCTGCGGGGGAGGGTGCCGACCGGAACGATGTTGACCTTGGGTGTGACGCCGATACGGGACTTGATCTGCTCCTGAATGGTTCTGGCGAGGTTTTCAAACGAATAGTTGTAGTCCGCTTCGACCGTCATCATCATGACGTCTTTATTCGTATTTTCGTCCCAGCCGAGCGCGATCGCGTATTCGCTGGATACACCCGGAATCGCGCGGAGCACTTCTTCGACCTGTGCGGGGAACATGTTGACCCCGTGAACCTTGAACATGTCGTCACTGCGTCCCTTGATGATGTCGATTCTTGGGTACTTGCAGCCGCACTTGCATTCGCCGGGGATAATTCTCGACAGGTCATGGGTTCTGAACCGGATGAGCGGCGCGCCTTCCTTGACCAGTGTAGTCAGGACAATCTCGCCTTCTTCGCCGTCCGGGACAGGCTTGCCAGTGACCGGGTCGACGATTTCCAGATAGACATAGTCGTCCCAGTAGTGGATGCCGTCTTCCGCATCGCAGCTGATGCCGATGCCGGGGCC
>DCTE01000080.1:4899-8272 GCA_002329405.1 Ruminococcaceae bacterium UBA1448
TTTTCAGGGCGATTTTGTCTTTCAGCCCGCGCTTTGCGACCTCTTCCGCCAGCAGCAGGGCGTAGGATGAGGTCGCCGAGATGACCGTCGACTGCAAATCGACCATCATTTGCAGCTGTTTTTCGGTGTTGCCCGGCCCCATCGGAATTGCCATCGCGCCAAGTTTTTCCGCGCCCAGCTGGAACCCGATACCGGCTGTCCACAGCCCGTAACCGGGGGTAATCTGGATACGGTCAAGTTTGCCGATGCCCGCAATTTCATAGCACCGCGCGAACATGGTTGCCCAGTCGTCGACATCCTTTGCGGTATAGGGGATGATGACCGGTTTGCCGGTCGTGCCGGAAGAAGAGTGGATGCGGACGATCTCGCTGTCGGGAACCGCCTGAATTCCCAGGGGATAAGCGTTGCGGAGGTCGTCTTTGGAGGAGAAGGGGAGCTTCTCGAAATCTTCCTGCGAATGGATACCGTCGATACCCAGATCACGATACATCTTTCCATAATAACTGTCGGTACCGATCAGCCGCTGGATCTGGTTGTTGACCAGCTCGATCTGTTTACTGTTCAGCTGCAAAAAAATCACCTGCTTTTTGTAAAATCATATCCTGTCCGGTGAAACTGTCACCGGGTTGATGCAATATTTCAACAGTCCGGGAAGGCTTACATCCCTTCGATGCTGTTATAGTAGTCGATACCAATTTTGAGGGCTTTTGCGTTGATTTCGCGGAACTTTTCCGGCACCCGGCTTTCGACTGACTGGCGGACAATCTCTTCCGGCAGCCCGGTCACACCGGCCGCAACTGCAATCCCCAGCATCACGACGTTGAAATACCGGACCGACCCGAGCGGCGCGCAAAGCTCAACCGGGTTCGCAGTAATCACCTTTTTGACCCGCGTTTTCAGAAACTCCAGCATCGGCCCTGCCTGATAGCTTCCGCCCGACAGCGACGCAGTGACCGGCATGACCGGCTGGCTGCTGACAATGACGGTACCGTTTTGATTCAGCAGCGGCAGATTGCGCACTGCCTCGGCCGGTTCAAACGCCAGCATCAATTCTGCACATCCGCTTGGAATCAGCGGGGAATAGCTCTCACCAATGCGGACATGGCTTGTAACCGAGCCGCCGCGCTGGGCCATGCCGATTGTCTCAGCGGAATGGACGGTTTCACCCGCAGCCATCGCCGAAGCAGCCAGCAGCTTGGATACCAAAACAATACCCTGACCGCCGACGCCGCAGAGAAGAATATCCTTGTTCATTTTCCGTCCCTCCTTAAACCTGAATCGCACCGGTCGGACAGATCTGTGCACACAGCCCGCAGCCGTTGCAGAGGCTGCCGTCAACTGCGACCTTCCCGTCCCGGATTACCAGGCCGGGGCAGCCGATCTCCCGGATACATTTCTTGCACTGGACGCATTTTGCGCTGATTTCAGCCGGTTTTCCGGGCTTGATACCCGCAATACACGGACTGCGGAAGATGACCGCGGTCACACCATCGGTTTCGGCGCAATCTTTGACCGCTTCCACTGCTGCTTTCAGGTCAAGCGGATTGACGACGCGGATTTTGCTGACGCCCATCCCTTCCAGAATCTTCACCGGATCAATTTTCGCGACGATATCGCCCATCATCGTCTTGCCGGTGCCGGGGTGGGGCTGATGGCCGGTCATGGCGGTGGTCGAGTTGTCCAGCAGGACGAGCACCATCTGCGCATTGTTGTACAGCGCGTTGACAACGCCGGTCATGCCCGACGCAAAGAAGGTCGAGTCGCCGATAAACGCAAAGTTGACACTGCCGGGGTTTGCCCAGTGCAGCCCCTGCGCCATCGTCACGCCTGCCCCCATGCACAGACAGGTGTCGACCATGTCCAGCGGCATTGCGTTGCCCAGCGTATAGCAGCCGATATCGCCGCAGAAGTTGGCTTTTTTGCCCTTCATCGCGACCTTAACAGCGTAGAAAGAAGCCCTGTGCGGGCATCCGGCACAGAGTACCGGCGGACGGCCCGGCAGAGCGGGTGCGTCGGTCATATCAACCGGCTGACTGCCCGCCAGATCGGCACCAATAAACGCCGCAACGATCTTCCGCAGGGAATCGGTTGAGTTTTCGCCCGCGTGGGGGACATCGCCCGTCCGTTTGCCGCGGATGTTCAGGGGCAGATGATGGACGCCGGCGAGCTTCATCACCGATTCTTCGAGATAGGGGGAAAGCTCTTCGACACAGAGCAGCTCCTTCACGCCGTCCAACGCTTTCAGCAGAAATTCTTCCGGCATCGGGAAGGGGGTACCCACCCGGATGAGCTTGACATCTGTCCCATTGACAATTTCTTTCAGATAGGCATAGCTGACGCCGCCGGTCAGGATGGCCTTGTCCGCGTTTTCCGCGCCCTCGACGGTGTTGTACCGGTAGCTGGAAAATTCCCGTCCAAGTTCCGGGTTGCGGGTCTCAATCCGCACATGGTTTAAATAGGACGACCGCGGGAAGATGACCCAGCGGGCGGTATTTTTTTCAAACCCGGGAGCGGGTTTGGGGGAGAACTGTTCCGGGATTTCGACTGCCGCATATCCGTGACAGACTCTGGTTGTCGGACGGAAGAGGACGGGGGTATGGTATTTTTCCGAGCATTCAAACGCATCCTGAATCATCTGAAAAGCCTCTTCAGGGGTCGCCGGGTCAAATACCGGAATGCGGGCGAATTCCGCGAACCGCCTGGTATCCTGTTCGGTCTGGGAGGAGATCGGGCCGGGGTCATCGGCGGAGACAACGACCAGACCGCCTTCGACGCCGACATAAGCCAGGCTCATCAGCGGGTCAGACGCGACATTCAGGCCAACCTGCTTCATCGTTACGAGGGAGCGCATCCCGGAGTAGCTTGCAGCGGCTGCTACTTCGAGGGCGGCCTTTTCGTTGACCGACCATTCGATATGTACCGAACCGTCGTTCCATTTGGCGGCGGTTTCGATGATTTCAGAAGATGGCGTACCGGGGTAGCCTGCGATTAGGCCGACACCGGCGGAAAGGGCACCGAGGGCGATCGCCCCATTGCCCATCAGATATTCCTGTTTCATAATTTATCACCTGTAAGAAAGATTACCGAAAAGAGATTGTGCGCACCTACTACCCGGTGGTTTGACCGACGCGCAGAGGCGGAATGCTTCCGCTGCCAGTTCGCGATGGTCGCCCGCGAAGCGCATATATGCACTATCGACGGGCTCGATAGTGGAAATAACAGCCTTAGCGAACGCGCCGGGTGGCTGGTGCGTTATTTTAGATTGCTTTTTGGGAACAATTCGCACACACTACAATCTGTTCACGCGAGCGCAGAGCGAGTGCCAGAGATTTTCACTCACTTGGGTCGATAATGACAAAAAGTTTAGGTCAAG
>DCTE01000042.1 GCA_002329405.1 Ruminococcaceae bacterium UBA1448
CCGCGGTCAAACTGCATGCCTTCGACAACTTCCGAGTAGGTCTCAGCAGTCTTGGATTCTTCCAGCGTAATAACGCCGTCGGTGGAAACCTTTTCCATAGCCTCAGCAATCAGCTGGCCAACATCTTCGTTGCCAGCGGAAATGGTAGCAACTCTCGCGATATCAGCAGAGCCTTCAACCATCTTGGAATTTGCGATAACAGCGTTGACAGCAGCGTCAACAGCTTTCTGGATGCCTTTCTTGACGATCATGGGGTTCGCGCCTGCGGCAACGTTCTTCATGCCCTCACGAATCAGAGCCTGTGCCAACAGGGTAGCGGTTGTGGTACCATCACCGGCAGCATCATTGGTCTTGGTCGCGACTTCCTTGACCAGCTGTGCGCCCATGTTCTCAAAGGGGTCTTCCAGCTCGATTTCCTTTGCGATGGTGACACCGTCATTGGTAATCAGCGGAGCGCCGTACTTTTTATCCAGAACAACATTTCTGCCTTTCGGGCCAAGGGTGATTTTAACGGTATCAGCCAGTTTGTCGATACCGGTCTGAAGTGCTTTTCTTGCGTCTTCGCCATAAATAATCTGCTTTGCCATTGTGCATTACCTCTTTCTCTTACAAATTGAATCGGATCATATATGGACCCTGGAATTATTCAACAATTGCCAGAACTTCCGACTGACGGACAATGGTGTACTCCTCGCCGTCCAGTTTAACTTTGCTGCCGGAATACTGACCGACCAGCACCTTGTCACCGACTTTCAGTTCCATCGTCACTTCATGGCCATCAACCATGCCGCCCTTGCCTACTGCGACAACTTCAGCAATGGAAGGTTTTTCCTTTGCCGCACCTGCGAGGATGATACCACCCTTGCTGACCTCTTCAGCTTCAGCCATCTTTACTACTACTCTGTCTGCCAGCGGTTTGATATTCATATGAAAGCCTCCTGTATTCATTTAAATTCAGCTATGTTTACCGTTTTATTTAGCACTCTAAGTTTTGGAGTGCTAACAATATATATTGTACCCGATTTTTCAGGAAAATCAAGGGGGTATTTGGTACTTTTAGAAAAAATTGTCTGTTTGCACAATTTAAAAAACCTGTACTACAATATTTTATACATCATTGCATTTTATCCTTAGATGCGTTATAATAAAGTATATTGAAAATGATGGCTTTTGACCATCTGAAAGGATGAATACCGATGAACCCTTCCAGAGATTATGTTCTTTCCACAGAAACAACCTGTGATATGCCCCGCGCATATTATACCGACCACAACATCAACCTAATGGGACTAACCTATCTGATTGATGACAAGGAATACGACAGTGCCGCAGACGACAGCCTGTCACCCAAGGAATTTTTTGACCAGATCCGCAACGGTGCCATGCCGAAAACCTCTCAGGTCACTGTGGAAAAAGCATATGATTCCTTTGAAAAGATCATCAAACAGGGAAAAGACGTCTTCCATCTTGCTTTTTCCTCCGGGCTCTCGGGAACTTATCAGAGCTGCTGTATCGCAGCGGCAGATATTATGGAACATTACCCGGACGCAAGGGTCGTTGTGGTTGACTCGCTGGCGGCGTCGATGGGACAGGGGCTGATGCTGTCCTATGCGGTCAAACTCAAGGAAGAGGGAAAGACCCTTGATGAGCTCGCTGAAATCATTACCCGCGACCGGCTGAAATTCTGCCATAACTTCACTGTCAACGACCTGTTCCATCTGCACAGGGGCGGAAGGGTCTCCAAAATGACCGCTGTCGTCGGCATGGCACTGGGCATTAAGCCGCTGCTGCATGTGGACGACGCGGGGCATCTGATCAACGTCGGCAAGACACGCGGACGGAAAGCAGCATTGACCTGGCTGGTCGACAAAATGGGCGAAAAGATCGGGAACAATGTCAATGACGCGGTCTATATCTCCCATTCCGACTGCTATGATGATGCAAAGTTTGTCGCCGATCTTGTCAAAGAGCGGTTTGGCATCCAGAATATCCTGATCGGGGATATCGGGCAGGTCATCGGCTCCCATACCGGTATTGGAACAGTCGCCCTGTTCTTTATCGGAGACAGCAGAGAAGTCTGACCGCATACCATGGAGAAAAATTATATGGAACAAAATAACCATCAAATTGTTCAGAAAACCGTCAAAACCGGTATTACCTTTGGCAGCGCGCTGGCAATGGTCATCAGTTACACAACCTGGCATTCGGTAGGGTGGGCTATTTTCCATGGGCTGCTCAGCTGGATTTACGTTATTTACTTTGTTTTGAGATATTGAAAGATATATAGATCATCTTATCCTGCCTGCATAGGTTATCTTGGCAAAAACAAAGGCGGTGAGACAATGACTGGTAAAAAGGTGCTAAAAATCTTTCTGAAAATCCTGATAGGGATTTTTCTGGTACTGGGTTGTCTTTGCTGGTTTTATGCAATTTATGTTGAGCTGTCCGGCGCAACCACCGGCGGATTTATAGACTTAAGCAATCTTTTTGTCTGGGGTAGCCTGGCAATTGGAGGAATTTTTTTCCTGTTGGCACTGGTCGTTTGGTTGATACACAAAAAAATACAGAACTAAGTAAAAAGCGTACAGCGGCTGAAACAGTTCACTGTACGCTTTATTTTATGTATGACTGCCGCCTGCCCGGGCACACTCCCATTATAAATGCGGCCGGAATCATTTTCACCATGGATTTCTCTGGCGCATACCCTGCATTGGAGGTGGTTTTTTATGTGTGCAATTGCCGGTATGCTGCGGGGAAAAGAGGCCGCCGCCTTTCCCGCACCGGAAAATATCCTTTCGACCATGCGGCGGCGTGGCCCGGACAGCGAAGGAACCTTTGTTTCCGACAGGGAAGAAGACCCACTGGTGACCCTTTACCATGCCCGGCTTGCCGTTATCGACCCGGAAAACGGACGGCAGCCAATGCTTTTCCCGATGGCAGGAAAAGCACGCTATGCAATTGTCTACAACGGGGAACTGTACAATACCGCCCAGCTGAAAGCCGAGCTGGAAGCACTGGGACACAGCTTTCAGACAACAGCAGACACCGAAGTCGTCCTGCACAGCTTTATCCAGTGGCAGGAAAAATGCCTTGACCGATTCAACGGTATCTTTGCCTTTGCGGTCTGGGACAATGAAGAGCATCAGCTGTTTCTTGCCCGCGACCGGATGGGGGTCAAACCACTGTTTTTCATGCTGGATCATGAGCGGTTTCTGTTTGCATCCGAAATCAAAACGCTGATGGCATTCCCCGGCGTCAAGCCGCAGATTGACAGTGAAGGAATTGCCGAACTGATGCTCTGCGGGCCGGGACGGACGCCCGGCTGCGGCGTCTTTAAAGGGGTGCAGGAGCTGAAACCCGCTCAGTACGCCTGGATTGTACCGGGCGGACAGCCGGAAATCCATCGTTACTGGAAGCTGACACCTAAGGCACATACCGAGAGTTTTGAGGAAACAGCGGCGCATGTCCGCTCACTGGTGCTGGATGCCATCAACCGCCAGTTAGTCAGTGATGTACCGATTGGCACCTTTTTATCGGGTGGGCTGGACTCCAGTTTGATTTCCTCGGTTGCCTGCGATATGCTGCGGGACAGCGGCAAACATCTGACGACCTTTTCGGTCGACTATAAGGACAACAGCCGCTACTTCCGCTCCGGCAAGTTCCAGCCGCAGAGCGATACCGGTTTTATCCCGGTCATGCAGCGGTATCTTTCGGAAAAAGACCCGCAATGTGTCCACCACCTGATTACACTGGATACACCCGCACTCGCGGAGGCTTTAATGGACGCAGTCGATGCGCGTGACCTGCCGGGTATGGCGGATGTCGATTCCTCGCTGCTGCTTTTCTGCAAGGAGATTCGAAAATATGTAACCGTCGCACTGTCGGGAGAATGTGCCGACGAGCTGTTCGGCGGATACCCCTGGTACCGTGACCCGGAAATCCGTTCCCGTGCCGGGTTCCCATGGGCGCAGACCACCAGCTGGCGAAGCAGCTTCCTTAGACCGGAATACCTTAACCGTATCCACCCGGACGAATATATGCACGACAGGGAACAGATGACCCTTTCCGACACCGACCTCAGGCCCGAAGACCCGCCGCTTGAAAAGCGGATGCGGCAGATGATGCGGCTGAACACCGACTGGTTCATGCAGACGCTGCTCGACCGGAAAGACCGGATGAGCATGTATTGGGGGCTGGAAGTAAGGGTGCCGTTCTGCGACCACCGGATCGCCGAATACCTGTACAATGTCCCGTGGGAGATGAAAGACCACGACGGCTACGAAAAAGGGCTGCTGCGCAGTGCGATGGAAGGCTGGCTGCCCGACGAAGTACTCTGGCGCAAGAAAAGCCCTTACCCCAAGACACACAACCCCAGCTACCGCGCCGCTGTCAGCGGGATGCTGGAAGAGATTATTTCCGAGCCCAATGCGCCTCTGCTTCAGCTGGTACGTCCCGAGATGCTTCGAGAATTGCTGGACAGCGACAGCCAGGTGCCGTGGTATGGTCAGCTGATGACCGCGCCACAGACAATGGCATATATGATTCAGCTGAACTACTGGCTGGGAAAATGGAAGGTGGAAATCCTTTAACATACAGCAAAGCCCGGCGGTTATCCGGTTATACCAGACAGCCGCCGGGCTGTTATTATGACATTATCCCTCTGCTGCAATATACACGTCCATATACCAGACATCATCCCGCAGATATTCCTTTTCAAAACAGGAGATCACTCCATCTTTCTCACAATGGGCAATTCCATTCATCTGCATATATGACATCAGTGCCTTATAGCCGTTTGGAATGACCGCAAACGGTGCGCAAAATGGATTGCGTATCGTGACAGCTGCATACCTTTGTTCCGGCTGGAAAAGCAGCTCCTCAGCCCCGACAGCTGATGCGGCACCATCTGGCAGTATCCAGGCCGCTGTATACCCGTGCATATGAAACACATTCTGCTGCTGTTGTGACACAAAAGGAAAGTCCCATCCGATGATCTCGGGTACAGGCTCTCCATATGCGGCTGCTTTTCTGCGGATAACAGCCTTTGCGTCCTCTTCCGGCTCGCGGCTGATGACCGGATACTGTATGTAGTAAAACGGACGCACCGTTTCCAGCCGGAAGCTGGAATAGGCCTGATCACAAAATGACAGGTCTTCCCGAAAAAGGTTGTCCAGTGTACAACCAAAAACGGCACACAGTTCAACTGCCTTTTCCATTTCAGGATAGGCTGTATCCAGCTCCCATCTGGACACTGTCTGACGGGTGACGCCCATTTTTTCCGCAAGCGCCTCCTGTGTCATACCGTTGTGCAGTTTTCTGAGGTATTGAAGATTTTTTCCAAAGCCCACAGCAATCCTTCTTTCCATCCGTGATATTATGATTATAGCAAAAAGGCCACACCGATACCACCAAGCAGAATGCGCATTTTTATATCCGGTCGCAACCAATAGTTGCATTCTCTTAAAAGCCGTACAATATCGCCGCAAGGCCGATCTCATTGTAAAACAGAAATCTCCCTGCCATCATCGCTACAAGATATAAAACCGGTTCCGTCCATTTACAGTCAAGCCCCTTCCAACCCACCGCCGTCCATATCTTCCATACCAGATACCCCAACAATGCGCCCAACAGATTGAGCAGTAAGTCATCAATATCGGTACTGCGGTTATTGAATAATTGGCTAAGTTCAATCAGCAGAGAAAAGAATCCGCCAGCCAACAAAACCCCCGGCAGTCTGACCCTTGCTGCAATCGTTGGCATCAAAACCCCCAACGGTATAAACAGCACAATATTTAAAAGATAAGCCGTCCAGTCTATTGCACGCGAGAAGGGGAGCAGGTTTATCTGTTCTCCGCCCTTCATCCCATACAGAAAAATATCATATAAAGTTCCAGCCCCGGTAAAATACAGTACGCCACAAATATAAACTGCCCATACCAGATAAAATACCAGTCTTTTTCTTCTCTCGCCGCGACTCAGCAGAGAACGGTTCCGCCCGCCCGCAAAATATACTGCTGCCCAAGGAAGCAGCGATGCCGCTGCCTCATAGCCAATCATCAAATAACTTTTCATCATCTTCGCCTCCTTTTCCCCAGTATATCAGATCAAAATACAAGCTGGGGGAAGTTAAGAAAACTTTCAGAAAACAACCAGCAAATATTAAAAACCGGCTGTCCATGTTCCACGTGGAACAATAGCAGCCGGCTTTTACAGTTATGGCCCCGACAAAATCAGGCCTTTTTATTCTTGATGTATTCGTCCATCGCAGCGGCAGCCGTCTTGCCGGCACCCATTGCGAGGATGACCGTTGCAGCGCCTGTGACAGCGTCACCGCCTGCATAAACGCCTTCAATAGAAGTCAGGCCGTTGTCGTCCGCGACAATCTCGCCCCGGCGGCGGGTATCCAGACCGGGGGTCGTAGCCTTGAGCAGCGGGTTGGGAGAGGTGCCCAGCGCCATGATGACGCAGTCCATCGGCAGTTCAAATTCGCTGCCTTCCTTGACAACCGGGCGGCGTCTGCCGGATTCATCCGGTTCACCCAGCTCCATCTCGACACAGCGGATACCCTTAACCCAGCCATAGCCCGGATCGCGGGGATCGGTGACATCGGTCGGCAGAATCTCGACAGGATTGTTCAGCGTCTTAAAGATAATGCCTTCTTCCTCTGCATGTTCGACTTCCTCTTTACGGGCGGGGAGCTCGTTCATGCTGCGACGGTAGATGATGTAAACATTTTCAGCACCCAGACGCTTTGCGGTACGGGCCGCATCCATCGCGACGTTGCCGCCGCCGACGACTGCAACATTCTTTGCGTGCTGAATCGGCGTGGCAGAATCATCTTTATACGCCTTCATCAGGTTGCTTCTGGTGAGGAACTCATTTGCCGAGTAAACACCCTTGAGGTTCTCGCCCGGAATGTTCATAAACCGGGGAAGACCGGCACCGGTACCAATGAAGATGGCTTCATAGCCATATTCTTCTTTCAGCTCCTCAATTGTAAGGACACGTCCGATGACCATATTGGTCTCAACCTTGACGCCGAGTGCCTTGAGGTTGTCGACTTCCTTCTGGACAATCGCCTTAGGCAAACGGAATTCCGGGATACCATAGACCAAAACGCCGCCGGCGAGATGCAGTGCCTCATAAATCGTGACATCATAGCCCATCTTGGCCAGATCACCTGCGCAGGTCAGGCCAGCAGGGCCGGAACCGATAATCGCAACCTTATGGCCATTCGGCTCAGGACGGGTGACCGCACCCTCAGCATGGGCGTTGTGATAGTCGGCGACAAACCGTTCCAGACGGCCGATGGCGACCGGCTCGCCCTTGATGCCGCGGACACATTTCCCTTCGCACTGGGTCTCCTGCGGACAGACACGTCCGCAGACAGCCGGCAGGGAAGAGGACTGGCTGATGACCTGGTATGCACCCTCAAAGTCACCTGCCGCAACCTTGGCAATAAATTCCGGGATATGGATATTGACAGGGCAGCCGGTGACACAGGGTTTATTCTTACAGTTGAGGCATCTCTGCGCTTCGTCCAGTGCCATCTCTTCGGTATAGCCGAGGGTTACCTCCTGAAAGTTTTTGTTGCGGACATTCGGGTCCTGAGAAGGCATTGGATTCTTGGTTGCTCTCATATTCGGCATGATTACTGGACCTCCTTAGCAAACAGGTTGCAGGTTTCCTCATAGGCATGGCGTTCGAACGGCGCATAACTGCGGGAACGGCTCATCGCCTCGTCAAAGTCGACCAGATGGCCGTCAAAGTCGGGGCCATCGACACAGGCAAACTTTGTTTCTCCGCCAACGCTCAGCCGGCAGCCGCCGCACATGCCGGTACCATCGACCATGATCGGGTTCATCGAAACGGTGGTCTTCTGGCCGTATTCTTTAGTGGTCAGACATACGAACTTCATCATGATCAGCGGGCCAATTGCGATGACCTCGTCAAACCGTTCGCCCTTTTCGAGCATTTCTTTCAGCGGGACGGTGACATTGCCTTTTTCGCCGTAGGAGCCGTCGTCGGTCATCATCGTAAAGTGATCGGAGCAGGCCTTGAACTCGTCTTCCAGAATCACAAGATCCTGATTTCTAAAACCGACAATCGAGGTGACCTCTGCGCCCATCTCATGCAGTGCCTGCGCGACCGGCAGAGCAATTGCACATCCAACGCCACCGCCGATGACGCAGACCTTTTTCAGTCCGTCCAAATGGCTGGGGGTACCCAGAGGGCCGACAAAGTCCTGGATGTACGCACCCTCATTTTTATGGTTGAGAAGGGTTGTCGTAGCGCCGACAACCTGGAAAATAATGGTGACCGTACCTTTTTCACGGTCATATCCCGCGATGGTCAGCGGGATGCGTTCGCCATCCTCATCCACCCGGAGAATAATAAACTGACCTGGTTTTGCTTTTTTTGCAACCAGCGGAGCGTCTATATCCATCAGAGTGACAGTAGGATTCAGTGATTTTTTGCGTACGATTTTGTACATATCCAATCGACCCTTCTTTTTCCTCATTTTTCAGCATACCTTGTTTGTCCGGCGATGGTCTGAATTTCAACCTGTCCGACCGGTGTTTAACCTATATTATAACAGAGCCTTTGCATTTTTGCAAGTTGAAGCATCAATATCATGCAAAAAATCCATGCCAAAAAACGGACTGATTTGGCATGGATTTATATTATTTTGGTCAATAATGCACCAAGCAGCCAAGAAAAAAGGTTCCCATGCAAACCATCATTTGTCTGCATGGGAACCGGAGGATGACCAATATCAATGTTTTCCAGTTTTTTCTGTTTTTTTGGAAGCCTTCTGAGCTGCTTTTTCAGCCCGCTTCTGTTCTTCTTTTGCCTCTTGGGCGGGAGTCTTGCCGGTCGAACGGATAAACTCATTTTTACACTTCGGGCAGATAATCCGAACCTTTCCTTTATTCCGGGGTACTCGTACCATCTGGTGACAGCTGGGACAACGAAAATATTTATGGGTCTTCCGATCTCTGACACGGTTGCTTTCTGTTTTGACCCATCCGCGGAAACCGGTGGTGTGATCCATGACCCAGCGCCAGCCGGTCAAAAAGATCTCATTTTCCTTACTGCGCGCGGCAATATTCCGTGAAAGCGTCCGAAAGATAATCCAGGCCCACAGGCCGTAGGAAAGCAGCAAGGTGATGATATTTCCGCCAAAAATACTGGAAACAAAAGTAATAATAACACTGAGCACAAGCAGGAACAGGGACAGAGAGTCTGTGCCATACCGTCCGATCATAAAGTTGCGCAGCCAGTTCATAAAATCGCAATTTCCTTTCTGTCTGCCGGTTATCCGGCATTGTGTTTTGTCGGCAATATGTACTGCCTTTTATATTATCCAGTATGGACAAAAAATATGACAAAGTCAAGCATTTACACCCAAATTTACAAAAGGTTCTTATACCTTTGCAATATGGTAAACAGACTGTTTCCAATTTATGACCAAGCCTGTTCCACGTGGAACAAAAAGCGGGAGCAGAAACAGCTTTTCAGCCCTTCCGCTCCCACATAAATACATTTTATCAGCAAACCTTAACCGTCCAGCCGAACGGATCTTCCGCTTTTCCCCACTGGATAGCAGTCAATGCATCATACAACTTCTGCGACAATTCGCCAATTTTACCGTCCGACAGGGTCATATCATAATCCTTGTAACGGAGCAGGCCGACAGGAGAGATGACCGCAGCAGTGCCGGAACCAAACATCTCAGTAAACTTGCCTTCCTTGTATGCTTCCATCAGCTCGTCAACTGTAATCCGGCGTTCGGAAACCTTATAGCCCCAATGTTTGAGAATTTCAATAACCGATTTACGGGTAATGCCGGGCAGGATTGAACCGCGCAGTTCAGGGGTCACAACCTCGTCACCCAGTACAAAAAAGACGTTCATCGCGCCGACTTCTTCGATGTACTTCTGTTCAACGCCATCCAGCCAGAGGACCTGCGAGAAGCCCTGTGCAGCAGCTTCTTCCTGAGCCAGCATCGAAGCAGCGTAGTTGCCGCCGGTCTTTGCAAAACCGGTGCCGCCGCGTACCGCACGGACATAACGGGGTTCAACATAGATGTTGACAGGGTTCAGGCCGGAAGCATAGTAAGCACCGACCGGCGAAAGGATGATCAGGAACTTGACCATCGAGGTATTGTGTGCGCCCAGGTTGGGTTCGGTCGCGATGCAGAAAGGACGGACATACAGCGAATGCCCTTCCGAATAGGGGACCCATTCCTGATCGATTTCGACCAGCTTTTTCAGTGCTTCGATGCAGAAGTCTATATCCACTTCCGGCATTGCCAGACGTTTGTTGGAATTGTTGAGACGCTTGAAGTTCTCTTCCGGGCGGAACAGCTGGATGTGACCATCCGGCGTGCGGTAAGCCTTCAGACCTTCAAAAGTCTCCTGGCTGTAGTGAAAGACGTTGCAGGCAGGGGAAAGGGAGATGTCGCCAAAGGGGATGATCTGTGCGTCATGCCAGCCATTTTCCTTATCCCAATCCATTGTAAACATATGATCGGTGAAGACCTTGCCAAAACCGAGCTCCGAATCCTTCGTTTTCTGTTTCGGGCAGTCTGTCAGCTGAATTTTGATTTCCATGATCCGAACACCGCTTTTTCATTCCAGCAGGTTGTTTGCAGTTTTGCCACCAACAGCCGACCCGCCGGGCCTGCCGTCACCTGACAGTCAGGGTGGCCCGGTACATTTTGGAACGAAAAAATTCCTTTCTTTCATTTTTCTGTCAGCAGATTAAAAAAATCCTGCTGTTTTTCCTTTTAAAAAGTATATCACAACGATAAAATGCTGTCAACAAGATGACAACTTGCAAAATAAACGAATTTTGAATCGTTTGAAAAGGCCAATTTGTGACTTGTATGATTTTGTTATAATTGTTAGACAAGTCTGTATTATTCAGTTCACAAATTGGGGTTTATCCACCAAGCATTGTATTTGCCACCAATACCCCTGTTGTTGTCAATACCACTGCAGCCAAGGAAACCAGCAGGACAATACACCATATTACAAAATATCGCTTTCCACGCTTTTGAATCATTCCTCTGATCCCCATGAGCACAGAAACAACAAGTAAAGCGATACCGCCATACAAGAGCGCAATATAGACAAACTCTGGAATAGTCAAATACCTCACGCAATCGCGCCTCCTTGCTCAAACATACCCGCTGTTCTGGCAAACCTATTTTGTCTGATCACAAAAACAGCTGGTCTTCCTTACGCTGGGAACAGACAAGCCGCAGCCGCTGTTCCAGTCCCGACAGCAGTGCAGCAGGCAGCTGCCGCGCCCCGTTCGGACATACTGAGATGCAGCGCATGCAGGAAATACATTTTTCCTCGTCCAGTTGCTGGCCATTCGCCGAAATAGCCCCTGCCGGACACATCCGGGCACAGTTTCCGCATTGGGTACAGGATTCGCCCGGCATCGGATGCGGCCCGCCATTCCCTCCGTCCTTATACGGACGGTTGCCGGGAAGCTGAGGTTCACCGGCAAAATCCCGTTCCATCGACGCCAGAATCGACCGGCCAAACTGCCGCAGGACGACAGCGTCCACACTGTCCGGCCGTCCCTCTCCGTACATGCGGACAATCGAATGCTCGGCAACAGCAGCAACGCCCGCAGTTACCCGACAACCGCCTTCTGCCAGAATATCCCGCAGTTCAACCAGCGCGTCATCATAAGCCCGATTGCCATATACCGCGACAGCCACTACACGGCAGCTGTTTCCAAAACTATCTTCCCCGGTGCCAAACAGTTCTCTCAATTTTTCACTTTCCATCGCAGGCACACGCCCGCCATATACCGGCGCACCGACCAAGCAGATATCATCCGGCTCAAAAGCAATCTGTTGTACAGCATCCTGGCTGCACAGCTCCACCACAACCGGCTCAATCTCCATCCCTTCGGCCAGCAGATCCAATACCCGCCGGGTCCCACCGGTCGGACTGAATGAAATCAGATACAAGCGCATATTTAAGCCACCCTTTCACTTGATTATTTGTCAGCACTTTTATTTATTATAGCACCCCCGGCCGGAATCTGCAATCAATCTGTCAACCCCGCGCAAAGGTGCAGATCAGTAGATGTACATTCGTCCCAAAAAATACCGGTTTAAAAATTCATATTTGGTCTACAGATTACCCCTCCATTCGTGTTATACTGCAAAAAACGGACAGAATTTTTGCCGCCGTCAGGAGGGATACCATATGCAGCAAAATACCCATCTGCCGATGTTTCATAAAACCATCTGTCTGCTGCTCTGCCTGCTGTTTGGCAGCAGTCTCTGCGGCTGCGCTGCTCAGCCGCCCAGCGGTGAGACAGCTTCTCAGTCATCAGCCATACAGGCAGAAAATACTTCCTCCGCTCCCTCTCAACCGGAAACCTCCAAACAGTCTGACACGGCCATCTCCCGGCCGGAAAACCAGTCAGATACTGTGAAAGAGGAGATAGACCAGCAGCCGGACACCAACACAACTGACCCTGTTTTGCAGCAGCTGTTGGACAACATGACGCTGGAAGAAAAGGTCGGGCAGATGTTTATCGTCCGCTGCCCGCAGGAAAATGCGGCTGATATCGCCCAGCAGTATCATCTTGGTGGATATATCCTGTTTGCACAAGATTTTGAAAGCAACGACCCGCAACTGGTCACCGGCAATATTCAGCAGTATCAGGAAGTATCCGACATTCCCATGCTGATCGGAGTCGATGAAGAGGGCGGTACCGTCAACCGGGTGAGCAAATATCCCGCCTTCCGGGAAACACCTTTTCAGTCTCCGCAGGCACTGTATGATCTCGGCGGTCTGGAACTGATTGAGTTGGATACGGTTGAAAAAAGCCAGCTGCTGCTGAGCCTCGGCATCAACGTCAATTTTGCGCCTGTCTGTGATGTTTCCCAGAACCCCGATGATTTTATCTATGACCGGGCGTTTGGCGGTAACGCAAAGCAGACGGCCGAATATATCAAAACGGTGGTTTGTGCGATGAAGCAGGAGGGAATCGGCTCGGTTCTCAAACATTTTCCCGGCTATGGCAATAATTCCGATACCCATACCGGCATTGCATATGATGACCGGTCGTTTGATACCTTTGCCGATTCCGACTTTATCCCGTTTCAGGCCGGTATTGACGCGGGAGCAGACATTGTGCTGGTTTCCCACAATATCGTCAATTGCATGGACAGTGAAAACCCTGCATCCCTGTCTGAAAATGTCCACCAGATCCTGCGCAACCGGCTGGGATTTGATGGCGTGATTGTGACCGATGACCTCAGTATGGACGGAATACGGGATTTTACCGACGATCAGCAGGCGGCGGTATTGGCAGTTCTGGCGGGAAATGATCTGATCTGCTGCACCGACTATCAAACCCAGATTCCAGCTGTTATCCAGGCAGCCAATTCCGGCGAAATCTCCGAGGAGATAATTGACCAGGCCGTACTGCGTATTCTCATGCTGAAGCAATCTCTTGGTCTGCTGCAAGACAGCTAAAAAGGGTGGGATATAACCCGACAGTTATATCCCATCCTTTTCTCATTTGCTCAGTCTTCATTACCAGCATCTAAAATACAGAGATGCTCCGATACAAATGCTGTAAATGCCTCTTCCGGCATCGGTTTTGCATAATAAAACCCCTGAATCCAATCTACCCCTATCATTCGCAGATGACGGGCTGCCAACTCGTCTTCAACACCTTCTGCTACAATATGACAGCCAATCTGATGAAACAGGTGGACCATTGTCTCTACCATCGCACAGGAACGCTTATCGCTGGGATATCCGCTGATAATGCTACGGTCCAGTTTCACGCAAGAAATGGGTATTCCCAGCAGCCGGGACAAGTTGGAATATCCCGTTCCAAAATCATCCAGATAAAAACAAACCCCCATTCCCCTCAACTGATTAATAATTACACTCATCCGTTCAGGATCTTCACTCAAAACCCGCTCAGTAATCTCTATCTTCAACTGCTCTGGCCGTACCTGATACCGCCGAAGACAGTCATCTATACGCCTGATTAAATCGCTGCTGGCGAACTGCTGTGCCGACATATTCAGCGAAACCGACCGGACTCCTTGCTCTTTTCTTCCCAGAAAACGGCAAATCTCTTCCAGAGCAAACCACGTCAACTCATCTACCAGACCGTTTTCCTCAGCAAGCGGAATAAAGATGGACGGCGAAATCAACTTTCCCTCTCGGTCCCGCATCCGCAACAATGCTTCAGCAGAATTATACTGTCCGGTCTTACAGTCATACAACGGCTGATACCAGACCTCCAGAAGGTGATCCCGGACAGCCTGACGCAAAAGAGACAATACTTCCCGATCACGGTTCCAGCAGGCAAACAGCTGCTGATTAAATCGAACCATTCGTTGTTCACTGCCAGCATGCCGAAAGCTGTAATTGATAAATTCAATAATGTTGGAGCAGTTCCACTGTTCCCCGCAGTACACCACTTCCACACAGCATGCCGGAAGCACTGCTTTAATCTCACCAACTTCCCAAGTCTGCCTGAATCGCTGTTCGACCGTTTTTGCCCAACATTCAGCCTGTACGTCTCCCTGATAGGGGAGCAGCACACAAAATTCGACATTACCCATTCGGTAAGCCTGTACCTGCGGCGACAGTTCCCCCAGCCAACGGCCGACTTCATACAAAAAAGCGTCCCCTTTGTCGGCACCGTAATTCTGATTGACAAGATTAAACCGGGACAGTGAAACTGCAATGACCTGGAAATAACTATGCAGCTGTACCTTTCGTTCAATCTGCTGATATAAACAGCTGCGATTGCCAAGACCAGTCTGGCTATCCGCCTCAATCCGGTTGCTCTGGAAATTAAACAGCATGATAATATCTGTAATAACCATTATGCCACCATTCAGCAAATGATCAGGATAAATCAGCTGAAAAACTGTTAACAATATAACCGATGGCGGAAGCGTCCGAATAACCTGCCGGGTGGATTTACTCAGGTGCTTCCAATTGAGCAATGCACATCCCAGAATCATCGCCACTTCCAGTGCCATCAGGTAATAACCCAGCTGATTCAGCGGTCCACGCAGGTAATGGTTACCCTCATTAAACCAAAACAGAAAACCGGTAAGGGGATTACTGACAACCAATGCCAGATAACCAATTGTTATCCCGATAAATATCTTTCGCAATCGGTACATCCAAACCCGCTCATAGATATGTTCATAGATAATCTCCAGCAGATAACAGGCAACGACCGTCACCATCAGCAAAATTAAAATAAAATAACCACTGTTGATCAGCAGATGTATCCATTTGGGTATATACTGTGCTACATTTTCCAAAGAATGAACACATAGTATATTCAAAATAATAGATGCTATCGTGAGAGAAAGACTGACCAAGTAAAACTTACTCTTGCGGGAATATGGCCATCTCTTTTCATGAAAATTGATCAACAGGATGATACTCATGACCAAAGAAAATACTTCTGTGGCTAAAGACCAGTTTGTCAATACTTTTTCCTTTCCAATCACTGATTTTTAAAGGAGTATTTCTGACAGCATTCCTTTAAAAACGACCCTACATCTTATAGCAGCTATTATATCACATATTTCAATTAAAATAAACCAAAAATTAAAATTCAAAAAATCCTTAAATATTAATTTTGACAAATGTATTTAATTTTTCAGTTTTTCGACAAAAAAAGAGTGCCTACAGCCAAAAAGCTGAAAGCACTCTTTTCTGGTGCGGATAGCAGGACTTGAACCTGTATGACCGTGAAGTCACTAGAACCTGAATCTAGCGCGTCTGCCAATTCCGCCATATCCGCATATGGTGCCGGTGGCGGGACTTGAACCCGCACGGTATCGCTACCAACGGATTTTGAGTCCGTCACGTCTGCCAATTCCATCACACCGACGCGATCTTATTTCGTGGATGCAAGACGTATTATAGCACAACGGGAAACAAATTGCAAGTGTTTTTTTGCAATTCCCTGAAAAAAAATATTTTTTTCTTGCAGCTTCCTGTCCTGCTATGGTATAATTATTTTTATAACCTATCAACACGGCAGGAGGTTTCTATGACCAGGGAGGATATCCAGACGCCTTTTTCTCGTTTGCCATACAAGCTGGAAAAACTCGACAGCAGATTGTTTCTGGCCGTTTCCAATGAACACCGTTTCGGCAGCGACGCTTTTCTGCTCGCAGATTTTGCCGGACAGTCGCTTCGCCATAAAGACTATGCAGTCGACCTTGGAACCGGATGCGGAATTATTGCTTTTTTGCTGTACAAAAATCAGCGTCCTGCCAAAATGTGGGGGATTGACATCCAGCCGCAGGCGATTGACCAGTTCCGGTTTTCGATTGACTATTCCTCACGGCAGGGCGAAGAGATCAATGATATTCTGCAAGCTGAATGCTGCGACCTGAAAAATATCAAAAGCTGTCTTCCGGCAGGAAAATTCGACCTCGTCACCTGCAACCCTCCCTACAAAACCAGCGGTACCGGTATCCTGTCGGCTGACCCCGCCCACCAGATCGCACGGCATGAGCTGCTGTGTTCCATCGACGATGTATGCGCCGCTGCTGCCTGGCTGCTAAAAAGCGGCGGACGGCTGTGTCTCTGCCAGCGGCCGGAAAGGTTATGCGATACGCTGGGTGCGATGCGTGCCCACCATATTGAGCCAAAGCGTCTCCGGTTTGTTGCCAAAAATCAGAACACCAACCCCTGGCTTTTTCTAGTGGAAGGAAAAAAAGACGCAAAATCCTATATGGATGTACTGCCGACACTGATTTTTGATCAGCAGACCGCCGCACGTCTGACCCACTATGGCGATTACGAATAAACATTTACAGCGCATTTGTGCGCTTGATGATACACCATCTTCAACAACAGAAAGGAAACGTCTTTTATATGCCCGGAATTCTTTATATTGTCGGAACGCCGATCGGCAACCTCTCCGACTTTTCACCGCGGGCAATCCAGACCCTGCGTGAAGTTGATTTCATTGCTGCGGAAGATACGCGGGTTACACTCAAACTGCTCAATCACTTTGATATCCGCAAACCTCTGGTCAGCTACCATGAGCACAACCTGAGAGAACGCGGAGAAGTAATTATACAAAGAGTATTGGACGGCGAAAATGTCGCGGTCGTTTCCGACGCCGGTATGCCCTGTGTTTCAGACCCCGGGGAGGATATCGTCCGATTGGCTGCCGAGGCAGATATCCAGACAATCGTCATCCCCGGACCAAGTGCGGCAATCAGTGCCCTTTGCATCAGCGGACTTTCTACCTCGCGGTTTTCTTTCGAAGGATTTCTGTCCACCAACCGCAAAAACCGGCGGGAACATCTGCAAAGCCTGATCGGCGACACTCATACCCTGATCTTTTATGAGGCACCGCACAAACTGCTGGACACCCTTAAAGATATGGCTGCCGCGTTTGGAGAAGGCCGGAGAATCTCTCTCTGCCGGGAAATGACCAAAATCCATGAGCAGGTTTTTCGTACTACGCTGCAAGAAGCTGTCCAGTACTACACCGAAAATACGCCCAAAGGTGAGTTTGTCCTGATTCTGGAAGGTGCCCAGAAACCGGAAGAACCTGAAATGACACTGGAAGAAGCGGTAGAGGAAGCTGTGCAGCTGGTGCAGAGCGGCTTTCGGGCAACCGATGCTGCAAAGCAGGTATCGGCCCGCACACCGTTTAAAAAAAGCGAGATCTACTCTGCGCTGATCTCGATGAGCCGGGAAGAATAAATCCGGCCGATTCTGTAATTGGGAGCGATTGATTGATGAAAACCATCCGACAAATTCCGCACGCCGTGATCACAAAAAAAGGGGAACGCGCCGCTGAAGGCGGTCACCCATGGGTATATGACGCTGAAGTGGAGGCACTGTTTCCTTCTTTTGAAGGAACGGAAATTACAGACGGTGGACTCATTGATGTGCTGACCGAAAAAGGAAAGTACATCGGCACCGGATTTTATAACAGCCATTCCAAAATCCGCATCCGCCTGATTTCCCGCAATGCAAACGACCGGTTTGACGAGAGCTTCTGGGAAAGAAAGCTGCGCTATGCCTGGGAATACCGCAAAACGGTGATGGGTGGGGCAGACTCCCCGGATTTGAAATGCTGCCGGGTGATCTTCGGAGAGGCTGACGGGTTCCCGGGACTGACGGTCGACAGGTTCTCGGAAATTCTGGTCACCCAGACCCTTTCGCTGGGGATTGAACAGCGAAAGGATATCATCTTCCCGCTGCTGGTCAAAATTCTGCGGGAAGACGGCCAGGATATCCGGGCAATCTATGAGCGGAATGATGTTGCCATCCGCAAGCTGGAAGGAATGGAAGAGGGAAAAGGCTTCTATCCGCTTGCGGGAGAAACTGTGCCGGACTACTACGAGACAACCATCACCGAAAACGGCGTTCAATATCTGGTCGATTTTAAAGAAGGACAGAAAACCGGCTTTTTCCTCGACCAGAAGTACAACCGTCTGGCCGTCGCGCGGCTGGCCAAAGGAAAACGGGTACTCGACTGCTTTACCCACACCGGCTCGTTTGCTTTGAATGCAGCGATGGGCGGTGCTGAACACGTCCGGGCGGTCGATATCTCGGAATCCGCCATCCAGATGGCACGGGAAAACGCCAGACGCAACCATCTGGAAGACAGGATGAGTTTTGTCGCGGAAAATGTATTCGACCTGCTGCCGCAGATGATGGAAAGCCATGACCCGGATGATCAGTTTGACTTTATTATCCTCGACCCGCCTGCCTTCACCAAGAGCCGTAAGACGGTCGATTCCGCATCCCGCGGATACAAAGAGATCAATCTCCGGGCAATGAAGCTGCTGCCCAGAGGGGGATACCTCGCGACGGCGTCCTGCTCCCATTTCATGCGGGAAGACCTGTTTATCAAAATGCTGGAAAGTGCCGCAAGGGACGCCGGAAGGGAACTGCGGCAGATCGAAGTCCGCCAGCAGGCGCCTGATCATCCGATCTTGTGGAACGTCCCGGAAACCAACTACCTGAAATTCTTCCTGTTCCAGGTGGTTTAATCCGAATCCAATAACAATGCCCGATCTGTCTCTCGTTTTAAGAGACACAGACCGGGCATATTTTTTATCCTTGCAGCGCTTACAGCGCGAGGCGGTAAATATCAATCATTTCCTTTTTGTCCAGCGGGATATAATCTTTCAGCACACGCTTACCAAAGAAGGTGCACTTTTCCGCCATCTCTTCAATGCCGCTGTCGTCAATGTCCAGTTCAGACAGCCGGACCGGCATACCAATGCTGCGGAAATAGTTTTCGGTGGCTTCGATACCGGCAAGCGCGGTGCGCTCAGGATGCTCGAAGTCCATCTCGATGCCCCATACCCGGACAGCGTACTGACTAAAGCGCGGAAGTGCCTTTTCGTTCCGGTAGACATACTTTGCCCATGCAGGGAAGATCACTGCAAGACCCGCTCCGTGCGCGACACGGTCATACATGCCGGAAAGCTCATGCTCCAGCTGGTGGCAGCGCATCAGGTAATCCCGTCCGCATCCGGTCAGTCCGTTATGCGACAGGGAAGAAGCCCACATCAGCGTTGCACGTGCTTCATAGTCCTCCGGGTTTTCGATGGCGATTCTGCCGGCGTCAATAACCGAGCGAAGCAGTCCTTCCGCCAGATGGTCGGTCAGCGCGACATCGCCATTCTGACAGAAATACCGTTCCAATGTGTGCATCATGATATCGGTGATGCCGCAGGCAGTCTGATATTTACTGACGGTATAGGTCAGCTCGGGGTTCATCAGCGCAAACAGCGGACGGTTATAATCGCTGCCAAACCCGCGTTTGAGCCAGCCGTCCTCATTGGTGATGACGCAGGAATTGCTCATCTCACTTCCCGCCGCCGAAATGGTCAGAACCGCACCGACCGGCAGAGATTTTTCCAGCACACGTTTGCCGGAAGAGAACTCCCAGGGGTCGCAGTGGTTGGCAGCACCTGCCGCAGCCGATTTGGAGGAGTCGAGTACCGAACCGCCGCCGACTGCCAGAATCATCTCGATTCCTTCGTCAATGCACAGCTGTGCAGCCTTACGGGAGAGGGAAATCTTCGGGTTGGGTTCAACGCCGCCCAGTTCAACAAATTCGATGTTGTTTTCCTTCAGGGAAGCGACAATCTTATCATACAAACCGCTTCTCTTGATGCTGCCGCCGCCGTAATGCAGCAGAACCTTCTCAAAACCATACGAACGGATCATCTCGCCGGCTTTCAGCTCCGCGCCTTTTCCGAACACAACCTTTGTCGGGGTATAATAGCTAAACTGTTCCACGTGGAACAACTCCTTTCTGATCAGACGCTGTCGTCTTTTGGCTTTATTATACGCCAAGATAACCCTTCAAAACAAGCAGTGTATTGTAAACACCGTCAATATGGCTTCTTTCATAGCCATGGGAAGCATAGACACCCGAACCGATCAGACCGTGACGGATATCATATCCGGCGCGCAGAGTCGCTTCCACGTCGCTGCCATAATGCGGGTAGATATCGACCGCATAGTCTGCGCCTTCTGCTTTAGCAGCCGCAATCAGCCCGCCGGTTACCTCATAGCTGTACGGACCGCCGGAATCTTTTGCACAGATGGAAACCTGCCGCTCGGTGCAGCGCAGGCCCTTGCCGACACAGCCCATATCGACCGAAATTGCCTCGGTCACGCCGTCCGGCAGGGAAGCGGAGCCGCCATGTCCGACCTCTTCATAGACGGTTATATGGGCATAGACACGGCGCGCAGGGGTAATACCATGATCTTTCAGGTACTTTGCAAAGCCCAGCAGGATACCGACCGACAGTTTGTCATCCAGAAAACGGCTCTTGATATAGCCGCTTTCGGTAATCCGGCTGCGCGGTTCAAAAGCGACAACGTCGCCGACTTCAACCCCAAGTTCTCTGGTTTCCTTTTCCGAGGTGGTGTTCTCATCCAGCAGCACTTCGATGGTGTCAAATGTACGGGTCGTCGTCGAATAGTCGCCGTTTACATGGACAGAAGCATTGCACAGCTGGCAGGTTCCTTCCAGGACCTTTCCCTCACGGGTATAGACGCGGACGTTTTCTGCTTCGGCGTTGTTGGGGTTCATGCCGCCCAATCCAGTCAGGCGCAGGTGTCCGTCCCCCTTAATCTCCGCAACCATCCCGCCAAGGGTATCGGTATGCGCTTCCAGCATCAGTGCGTTGTCCGCGTCATTGCCGCCCAGGTCGACCAGTACGCCGCCTTTACGGGTTAGGGATGCCTGATACCCGAGGTTTGCAAAAGCCTTCTGTACCCAATCGGCAGCCTTTGCGGTAAAGCCGCTCGGGCTGTCAATTGCCAGCAGCTGCATCGTCTGTTCCGCCGCAAAACGCGCGTATTCATAATCCATCTTCATTTTGTCCCTTTCCTTTTGGTTCATCTGCATTCTTTTTATCCTTGCGGTTCAGTCAGCCCGGACACCAGGGTTATTGGGGTGCTTTTCCACTCTTAAGCTGTTCCATCAGACTGCCGTCCTCAAACCCCTGCAAGGTCTTCATGATCTCGCGGAGGGTGTCCATCGCACTGCCGACGATTTTAACGCCGATATACGGCGTCTGGCCGGAAACGACGATACAGCGTCCCTTGAGCTTCAAATTGAGCATCGCCGCAATATTGACGTCCAGTTTTTCGGGGATCAGGTGCAGCATCTGCCCTTTCTGGGTGATCTCCTTAAATCCAAACCGCGCCGCTGTATTGCGCAGCAATGCAACGTCGATCAGCCCTTTGACCGATGCAGGCGGTTCGCCAAAACGGTCAATCAGCTCGTCGACCAGGTCCATTCCGTCTTCTTCGGTGATAATCGACGCAATCTTTCGGTAAATATCAATTCGCTGGGCGAGGTTTTCGATATAGCTTTCCGGGATATGCGCTTCCAGCTGGATGTCGACCAGGCATTCGGCAGTCGAACGGATTTCAGGTGCCTTGCCCTGCTTTTCGGCGACAGCCTCGGACAAAAGACGCAGATACATGTCATATCCGACCGCCTCCATATGTCCATGCTGGCGGGTCCCGAGGATGTTTCCGGCACCGCGGATCTCCAGGTCACGCAGGGCGATGCGAAAACCAGAACCGAATTTGGTAAACTCACGAATCGCGTTCAGCCGCTTGGTTGCAACCTCGGTCAGGACTTTGCCGCGCTGGAAGGTAAAATAGGCATAGGCCCGGCGGCTGGAACGCCCGACTCTTCCGCGCAGCTGGTAAAGCTGGGAAAGTCCCAGCCGGTCGGCATCTTCAATAATCAGCGTGTTGCAGTTGGAGACATCGACACCTGTTTCAATGATGGTTGTACAGACCAGGATGTCAATTTCCTGTTCCATCAGCTGCCGCCAGACACGGGAAAGGGCATCTTCCGACATTTTGCCATGAGCGACCGCAATCCTTGCCTCCGGGATCATCTGCTGGATTTTGCCTGCGCAGGCGTCGATTGTTTCGGTATTGTTGTGCAGGTAGTAGGCCTGACCGCCGCGGCGCAGTTCTTTACGCAATGCCTCGATGACAACGCCGGTATCGTGTTCCAGTACATAGGTCTGAATCGGGTGGCGGTTCTGGGGAGCTTCCTCGATGACGCTCATATCCCGTATTCCGCTCATCGCCATATTTAAGGTTCTCGGAATCGGGGTGGCGGACAGGGTCAGCATATCCACCGACGCGAGCATCTCTTTAAACCGTTCCTTGTGCGCGACACCGAACCGCTGTTCCTCGTCGATAATCGCAAGCCCCAAATCCTTGAAGTGGACATCTTTGGAGACCAGCCGGTGGGTACCGACGACAATGTCGATCAGTCCGCGCTCCAGCTTGTTCATGATCTCCTTCTGTTCCTTGGGGGAGCGGAACCGGGAAAGCAGTTCGACATTGACCGGGAAGTTGCCCATCCGGGAGACCAGCGTCTGATAATGCTGCCAGGCAAGAATTGTCGTCGGGCAGAGAATCGCACACTGTTTGCCGTCCAGTACACACTTGAAAGCAGCCCGCAGTGCAACCTCGGTTTTTCCAAATCCAACGTCGCCGCACAGCAGCCGCTCCATCGGAACCGGTCGTTCCATATCTTCCTTGATCTCATGGATACAGCGCAGCTGGTCGTCCGTCTCCTGATACTCGAAATGGTCTTCAAAATCCCGCTGCATTTCGTCATCCGGCGAAAAAGCATAACCTTTGACCGACATCCGCTTGGCATACAGTGCGATCAGCTCATCGGCCATCTCGTCCACCGCTTTTTTGACCTTCTGTCGGGTCTTCTGCCATTCGGTGGAATGCAGGCGGTTCAATTTAATATGAGAGTCTTCCCGAGGACCGATGTACTTGGAGACGAGGTCCAGCTGGGTGACCGGTACATAAAGGGTATCGCTTCCGGCATAGCGAATCTTGATATAATCCTTGATGACGCCCTGCAATTCCAGTTTATGGATGCCGTCAAAGATGCCGATACCGTGAGTGACATGGACGACATAGTCGCCGACGGTCAGGTCGGACAGCGACCGGATTTCCTCGCCTTTGCGCTTTTTAACCTTCTTGGTCGGCAGGGAAGTCGCCCGCAGGGTCGTAGTCAGCGAAAACCGGATTTCGGGGTATTCAAAGCCGGTCGACAATGTTCCGGCCAGGACAAACACCTTGCGGTACTTGATTGCCTTCAAATCCTTTTCATAGCTTGCCGGAATTCCCATCCGCACAAGGTCACCGGCAAGGTTCTGCGCCGCCTTATCGGTGCCGGCAAAGATACAGCAGCAGTACCCCTGTTCCATCAGCGGGTCAAGGTCGGATTTCAGCAGTTTCAGGTCGCCGTTCCAGCCGGAATTTTGCAGCGGGGAAAGGTTGATGACATCCTTCAGTGTGCCAAATCCGCCATGTGCAAAGGTTTCCAGATAGATACAGCGATGTTCTTTAAGAGAGAGTTCCAGCATTTCCGGGCTGAGCTGGTAGCCGTCCAGCCCCTTGCAGAGCTGGCCTTCTTCCAGAAGCACCTTGATATCCTCCTGGAACTGAACCCACTGTGCCCGCAGCGTCTCTTTCATGTCGGTATATTCGCTGAAAAAGACGGCGGCGTCCTGAAAATAGTCCAGCAGGGTCGCAAACCTGCCGGTCAGCGGGAAGTACTTGTCATAGCTGTCCAGTTCCAGCCCGGATGTAATCCGGTCAAGGTCTTTTTGGAGGATATTTTTTGCGTTTTCTGTTGTTTTACGGTTTCCAAGGCTGTCGATCAGCTTTCCCAGCTTTTCTTCCAGCTCGCCCTCTTCAAACAACACCTCACGTGCCGGAGAGATCGACAGGGTATCCAGCGACTCGGTCCGCCGCTGGGAATCCAGCTCAAAATAGGAGATGGTGTCGACATCGTCGCCCCAGAACTCGATACGGACCGGGTTGGATTCCTTGGGCGGAAAGATGTCCAGTATCCCGCCGCGGACCGAGAACTGACAGACACCGTCCACCTGATCCCGCCGGATATACCCGCTCCCGATCAGCCGGGCTGTCAGCTGCTGCATCGTCAGCTGTTCACCTTTATCCGGGTCAACGCTCAGCTGGAAGGTCCCTTTTTTCAGCTGTTCGGGAGCAATCGTCCGCGAACCGGCAGCCTGGGCAGAAGCGACCACAATCCTGACTTCGCCCGCCTGAATCCGGGAGAGGACGCCCAACCGCTGCTGTTCATACTCGCCCGAGATCGTCTCCATCTGCCGGTAGCAGAAGTCCCGGGAAGGGAACAGGCAGGCCAGTTCCTTTCCGTTTCCGGCCATTGCGTTGATATCCGCCGTCAGCCTTGCCGCCGCCAGGTCATCCTGGCACAGCAGCAAAATCGGACAGTCCAGGTCTTCCGACGCGGCATAAAGAAAATGTGCCTTGTGAATAGCCGACAGTCCCACGCAGAGCAGCGGGGTATTGTGCAGCCGGATATTCTGTATCATCCGTCCGTAGCTTTCCAGGCTGTGCGCTACAGCAGTAAATAGCTTCAAATCAGATTTTCTCTCCTTTCAGCCGTGTTATCCGTTATCCGAACCCATCCGCCCAATCAGCCGTTATACCGGCTCATGGCGGCCTCAAACTCTCCGCGGATGATCATTTCCACCGCGCCAAGACATTTTTTTGCCGCTTCGCTGATCTTTTTCATCTCATCTTCGGTATAGGCAGACAGTACCCAATCGGCAAGGTTATAGTCGGGATGCGGCTTTGCACCGACGCCGACCTTGATACGGGGAAACTCATCTGTCTGCAAATAGTCTATAATGTTCCGAATGCCGTTATGTCCGCCGTGGCTGCCCTTTTTGCGGAGCCGCAGACGTCCGGTGTCCAGCGAGATATCGTCAAAGATGACAATGATCTGCTGAGGTGGTATTTTGTAAAAGGAAGCCGCCTTTTCGACCGATGTACCCGACAGGTTCATATACGTCTGCGGCTTCATCAGCAGGACCCGCTGGCCAGCAATTGTCGCATCGGCGGTCATCGCGTCAAATTTATTCCGAATAATTGGAGTTCCCAGTTCTTTGGCGATCTCATCCAGACAGATAAACCCGGTATTGTGCCGGGTCCTGTCATACTTTTTATCGGGATTTCCGAGCCCTACCACCAGCCAGGCAGGCGGGGAAGGCTGCGGACGCTGCTGCCGCATCGCGTCCAGACGGGCAAACGCATCAAAAACAGACATGACAAATGTCTTTTTCAGGACCGGACAGCACCAGCCGACCATTTCCTGAAAAAATCTCCTTTTTTCATATTTTCATGGCGGCCGTCCGTCTTTTCCTCCCGGACGACCGTCTGGTATACATAATTGTAGCATAATCCAATGGTCGAATCAAGCGCATCAAGGCAAACATATGCTAGGCAAGAATGTGCCTGGCAAAAATATGCTAGGCAAAAATGCCAGGCAAACATATACCGGTCATTCCGCCATCTGTTCCTCTTCCGTCCCATCGTCTTCTGCAAGCCCAAGCTCCACACACACCGCGTCGGCAATCGCCGCAAAGACCGGAGCCGCCGATGTGTTGCCGAATCCCTCGTTTTCCGCCAGCACCGTCACCACATACTGCGGTTGGTCCGCCGGGAAAAACCCGGTAAACCAGCCCTGTTCCAGCTCATTGCCCTCCTCGTCATACTGTCCGGTCTGGGCAGTCGCGGTCTTTCCGCCTGCTGTGACCAGCTCCGGTCTGGCGCCGGAAGAATCATCCGACATGACTGCATAGGCAAGCATCACTTTTAGCTGGGCGGTAATCTCTTCTGACAATGCCTGCCTGCTGACCGGCAGCGCCGACGCCTGCAAAGTCCTGCCGTCATCGGTCGTCCCCAGTACCAGTGTCGGAGAAACCAGCTTGCCGCCGTTGACGACAGCTGCCGTCATCCGCGCGATCTGTACCGGGGAAGCGGTCAGTTCTCCCTGACCAAAGCTAAAATTCGCCACCGCTGCCGGCGCCTGCAAACTGTCTTCTGACGGCAGCGTTCCGCCGCTGGCGGTAATATCACCGTACAGCATCATGCTTTCGCCAAACCCGACCTGCCGGGCGGTATTGAGCAGCTGTTCACCGCCTGTCTCCTGTCCCAGTCCGATAAACCACGGATTGCAGGACTCCCGCATCGCGTCAAACATATCCAGCTCGCCATGCCCGGAACGCAGGTGGCAGCGAAAAACCTGCCCGTAAACATCCACAGCACCTTCACAGGTGTACTTTCTTGTCAGACAGTATTCCCGACCCAGCGTTTCCATCGCGGCGGCCGCCGTCACAATCTTAAAGGTAGAGCCGACACTGTACCCGAGCAGTGCCCGATTGAGCATCGGCTTATTACCCTCATCGCCCACCGCCTCATCCAGATGCAGCGGGGAATAGGCCGGAAAACTGGCCATCGCCCGGATCTGACCATTATACGGGTCAAGCACAACAATCGCGCCTTTGTCCAGCATCCGGCTGCCGACCGATTCAACAATCTGCTGAATCCGTCTGTCCAGCGTCAGGACCACTCCGGCATTACCGCTCCCATTGACTGTCACTTCTGGTTCAATACCTGCAATCGTCTGCTGGAGGGCATTCAGCACACCGGTCACCTCAATCTGCTGCCCGCTCCCGGACAGCAGACTGTCGCATTCCTTTTCAATTCCTGTGACCCCGCTGCCGGTATAGTCCAGATAGCCGATCAGGTGAACCGCTGTCTGATTTTCGGTATACCGTTCCGGGACGGAAAAACTATAGACCATGTCCGCCTGAACGGCTTTGGTTGTCTCGGTCACAAACGGTTTGCCGGTTTCCAGCAGTTCGGCAACCGCTGCCCTCCGTTCGGGTTCCACCGCATCCAGTACCTTTTGCTGATTCTGCGGGGTGGGGAAGACAGCCGTCCGCCAGCGCTGCTGTGTCGCCACCAGCGGCTGCATCCGGCAATCGTAGATTAACCCCCGTTCATCTGCCACCGTCAGGGTATATTTGCTCTGCGCCTGGGCAGTCTGTGCGAGATCATCCGAAGCGACAATCCGGCTCAGCTGTCCCACCAGCCCGGCTGCTGCCAGCACCATTGCCGCAAAAATTGCAGAAGTCCGTCTGAATATACTCTCTGTATAATTTTTCACTTCGAAAATCCTTTCCGGTAATTGATTGATTCACCGGATAGTTTTTCCGATACAGACAGGTTTAATCAGCAATCAGGCACCAAAGGGGTGTATTTTCAGCAGTGTCTCAGGACATAACCCTCCCTGACCCCGCTCTGCAAAACGGTCATCTGACCAGCACCAACCCGCCGGCAGATGGATAAAAGGATCTGGATACCGGTCACCAGTGTTTCCCGCCGTCCGGCTTCATACCGTTCTACCAGCTGCCGCCCCTCTGATGAGCGGAAAAAGTCCAGACCTTTTTGCAGGTCCTCTGCCTGCAAAGTCACACTTCCGGGACAGTCCGGGCTGGTTACCGGCCATCCCATCCGTTCAAACAGACGGACAATCGCCTTGACCGTCCCGCCCATCACAAAAAAGGCGGGGGCAGGCTGCAAACTGTCTGCCGACAGACCGGCAATCATTGGAATCTGTTCGATCTGTTCCCGGATAAATCCATTGATCTGCTGCAATTCCAGATCGGAAGGCGCGCTTCCATCCCCGCTGACCAGCCTTTTTTTGACCGCCAGACAGCCAATCGGCATCGAACGGAAATCGGCGAGGGTTTTCTCCTTCCGGCTGGTAAAGCAGAGCAGCTGGCCGCTGCCGCCGCCCATATCGAGTGCAACTCCCTGCTCAGGGAAGGAGGCACCGGCCTGTTCCAGCCAGTCCATCTCCTGCAGCATCCCTTCAAAATCACAGGCCGCTTCCTCTTCACCCGACAGCAGCTCCAAATGATATCCCCGCTCCGCTGCAACTTCGGCAGCCTCGGCAAAATTGCTGACCCCGCGCAGGGAAGCGGTTGCAAAACACCGCACATCCTCAGGACAGACCCCATGCTCACCGAAAAAGGCATCAATCTGATCGAGCGCATCCCCCAGCACCCGCAGTCCCTCCGCCGACATCACACCATGATCGACATACCGGATCAGCCCGGCATGAACAGTCAGCCCATCCGCCAGCGAAAAGCAGCGGTAACAATCCTTTTCGCTGTCCCAACGGAAAATGACCCCCAAAACCGTATTGGAGCCGGTATCAATAATCCCGATTGCCTCTTTTTCCACGGATAAGCCTCCTTTATTTTGCCTGTTCAAAATCAATCATACAGATAAAACTGTCTTTACCTTCTGCCATACCTTTTACAGTGACCTTGCCCTCATCTTCTTTCCAGAACATTTGCAGACTTTCACCCAGCATCGCTTCTCTGTTAAACGCCACCTGAACATATTTCGGCGACAGACAACTCAGGCGTTCAGGCAGAATATCCATCGCCATATCCACATACCGGGCGTTGTCCACATGGCCATTTCCGTCGATATCCGAATAGACGATCTTTCTGTCATCGCCCCGCAGGACACCATCGTCTGTTTCCCTTAGCCGCAGCCGTACAAAATCCGGTGCTCCCGATTTTTCCAGTGGGGCGGGGCGCAGACTCCCCGGAAAACGCTCTTCAAACTGAACCGGACGCAGGATGCTTCTGTCCACCGGGTCGACTAGTATCCAGCCGGAAGAAACTTCGATCAGCGTGTTTCCGTCCTTGTCCCAAATGCAGAAATTGCGGATAAACTGTGCCCGTTCAATCTGCTGTTCCCAGGTCGCGACCCGAACCCGCTCGGTCTGCACCGGCATCCGGTTGACCAGGACGCTGAACCGGGTGATCAGAAAAACCATCCGGTTTTCCATCAGAAACTGATGGTCCATCCCACGGAAGGCAAACGCCGAATCCGCCATATCGGTTAATATACGGAACAGCTCAGACAGTTTGAGCCGGTGGCTGGCGTCACACTGGCAGAATTTGATCTCCATTTCTTCCTGATAAAGCCCCTGCTCAGTTCTGTTTTCAATTACTGGTGTATATCTCATCGCAATCACTCCTGTATCAAAATGCTGTCTGACAAAAAACCGCCGTCCGTTCTGAAGACAGCGCGGAAGCGGCGGTTGTATGTCATTTCATAATCAGGGGACAAGCAGTTCCTTGCCGCCCATGTAGGGACGCAGTACTTCAGGAATCTTGACAGTGCCGTCAGCCTGCAGGTTGTTTTCCAGGAAAGCGATCAGCATTCTGGGCGGTGCGACAACGGTGTTGTTCAGGGTGTGGGCAAGGTACTTCTTGCCATCCTCGCCATTGACACGGATTTTCAGCCGTCTTGCTTGTGCGTCGCCCAGGTTGGAGCAGCTGCCGACCTCAAAATACTTCTTCTGACGGGGCGACCATGCCTCAACGTCGACCGACTTGACCTTCAAATCAGCCAGGTCACCCGAGCAGCATTCCAGCGTGCGGACCGGGATATCCAGCGAACGGAACAGGTCGACGGTATTCTGCCACAGCTTGTCAAACCAGTACATGCTGTCCTCCGGCTTGCAGACGACAATCATCTCCTGTTTTTCAAACTGATGAATCCGGTAAACGCCTCTTTCCTCAATGCCGTGTGCGCCCTTTTCCTTGCGGAAGCAGGGGGAGTAGCTGGTCAGGGTAATCGGCAGCTGTTTCTCATCGACGATCTCGTCGATAAACCGGCCGATCATCGAATGCTCGGAGGTACCGATCAGATAAAGGTCTTCGCCCTCGATTTTGTACATCATCGCGTCCATCTCCGGGAAGGACATAACGCCGGTGACGACATTGCTGTGAATCATAAAAGGAGGAACAACATAGGTAAATCCGCGGTCAATCATGAAATCCCGCGCATAAGCCAGCACAGCCGAATGCAGGCGGGCGATATCGCCCATCAGATAATAAAAGCCGTTGCCTGCGACCTTACGGGCAGCATCCAGGTCGATACCCGAGAAAGACTCCATAATATCGGTATGATAGGGGATCTCAAAATCGGGGACAACCGGCTCGCCGTACCGCTGTACCTCAACGTTGCAGCTGTCGTCCTTGCCGATCGGAACCGAATCGTCGATCATCTGCGGAATGTTCATCATGATGGAAGTGACCTTTTCAGCCAGTTCCTTTTCCTGAACTTCCAGTTCTTCCAGACGGGCCGCATCCTGCGCGACCTTCTTTTTCATCTCCTCGGCCTCTTCCTTCAGGCCTTTGGCCATCAGGCCGCCGATCTGTTTGGAAATCTTATTGCGCTCAGAGCGGAGATTGCTTGCTTCCTGCTGAACGGCACGGCTCTTCGCGTCCAGTTCGATGACCTCATCGACCAGCGGAAGTTTATAATCCTGAAATTTCTTTTTGATATTCTCCTTGACAGCGTCGGGATTTGTCCTGACAAACTTGATATCCAGCATCGTGATTTTTCTCCTTTATCAATTTATTCAGCCGTTACCCTGTTCAGGGTCAGTATGCTGGCCACTGAGCAAACCGGCGATCTGCTGCAAATCTTCTTTGGAATAAAAGGCGATTTCAACAACGCCCTTGTCTTCACTGCGCAGGTTTATTTTGACCTTGCGCCCCAGCTCGTTATTCAATGCAAGCTGCATTTCACGATAATAATGATCGACATTCTCCGCCTTTTTCGGGGCAGCGAGCGGGTTTTCCGCCTTGATGCGTGCCGCCAGCCGTTCAACCTCACGGACCGACAGTCCCTTTTCCGCTGCCAGCCGGGCGAGTTCCACCAGCTTGTCCTGATCTTCAATGCCGATCAGTGCTTTGGCGTGTCCCATTGACAGCGAACCATCGACCAGCCAGGGGTGTACCTGCCGGGGCAGACGCAGAATCCGCAGCGCGTTTGCAATTGCACTGCGCGACCGGCCGACCTTGCGTGCAACAGCTTCCTGGGTCAGTCCGAATGTCTCAATCAGTTCCTGATAACCTCCGGCTTCTTCCAGCGGGTTGAGATCTTCTCTTTGCAGATTCTCGATCAGCCCGAATTCCATGACCTCTGCTTCGGTCATCTCTCTGACCACGACCGGGACCTCGGTCAGCCCGGCCATTCTCGCCGCCCGCCAGCGCCGTTCACCGGCTACCAGCTGGTAACTGTCACCGGAAAGGGAAGTGCCTCCCTCAATCCGCCGCACCAGCAGCGGCTGAAGAACGCCATGTTCCCGAATAGACTCAGCCAGTTCCGAAAGAGACGCTTCATCAAAGTTCTTTCGCGGCTGCCCCCGGTTTGGCTCAATACTGCTCAGCCGAACCATCATCGTTCCGTTTCCGGCATCGGTATCTGACGGAAAAGCCGCGCTGTTGTCTTCATAAAGGGCGTCCAGGCCTCGTCCAAGCCCGCCTCTTTTCTGCTTTGCCATTTACACTCTTTCAGACCTTTCTGCATCAAACATTATTTTTTGCCAAAAAGCCGAGAGCCCGACTGCATATTGGCTTTTAAAAACTCCCTTGTAAACTCGGAGTAGGAATGTGCGCCGCGAGACCCCTTGTCAAAATAGATAACCGGCTCGCCAAAGCTCGGTGCTTCCGACAGCCGTACATTGCGGGGAATCGTCGTACGGTAAACCCGGTCGGGGAAAAAACGCTTGATTTCAGCGACAACCTGATTGGTCAGGTTCAGCCGCCCATCGTACATCGTCAGCAATACGCCTTCCACCTCAATTGCCGGGTTATATTTCCGCTTAACCTGCCGGATGGTCGCCATCAGCTGGGACAGGCCTTCCAGCGAATAATACTCGCACTGGGTCGGAATCAAGACGGTATCCGACGCAGTAAAGGCATTCAGCGTGATCAGTCCAAGTGATGGCGGGCAGTCAAACAGAATATAATCATACCGGTCCCGAACCGGTGCCAGCGCTGTCCGCAGCCGCTCAACGCGGTTTTCCAGCTCAACCAGTTCAACTTCCGCACCTGCCATCGCAATATTGGACGGGATCAGGTCCACATTGGCAAATTCAGTGTGCATAATCACCTGTTCAGCGTCCTTTTCGCCGATCAGCATGTCATACGAAGTGTTCTGAATCTTTTTCTTTTCAACACCAAAACCGCTTGTGGCATTGCCCTGCGGGTCAATATCCACCAAAAGGACCTTCTTTTTCAGGTACCCCAGGCAGGCCGCAAGGTTGACAGCGGTCGTTGTCTTGCCGACGCCGCCCTTCTGATTNNTAATCCCTCTGTTTGCTTTCCGCTAAACTTCCCACCGGCGTTTCCGGCGGGGAACGGCACCTGTCTGCCGGTCAAAATCCGGCAAAATGTCAGATACACGACTATCATTATAACACAATCCCACCCGAAACACAACGGCAAAGGAGGGAATCCGCCTGATTTTTTGGAAACAGCGGGATTTTTTGCGGATGACAGGGAAAAAGGAATGTTTCACGTGGAACACTCCAGCATGAAACACTCCTTTTGAAAAGCTCTGTTCAACGGGCCATCTTCCGGCTGCCGGAAACTGTACGGGGAGCACTGGTAGGGATACGGACATGATACTCGATATATTCGCCGTGATCCTCCCGCCGGGTCTCAGCAGGAATGCCAGCATGTTTCATCGCGTCGATTGCCTGATTGACCGTATTAAAAAACACCCGCACATCCTTGACAAGCAAAACTTTCCGGTTGCGCTTGCGCGGCCGCTCCTGGACCACTTCGACAGGAGGCTGGGCCACCGGCTGTTCAGCTGGTTGTCCGGCTGGCTGGGGAGGCTGCTCCGGCTGGCCGGACTGAATCTGTTCCAGCTGTTCGCCAGCCAGCAGCCGGACAACCAGTTCCTCCGTTTCCCGCACCGTCAGATGTTTTTCAGCCACCAAATTCGCGACCAGTTCACGCCCTTCTCCGGCTTCCAGACGCAGCAGCGCGCGTCCATGCCGTTCGGTCAGCCGGTTTTCCAGAATAATCTTCTGCTCGGCAGCAGAGAGGGAAAGCAGCCGCAGCTTATTGGCGATCGTTGACTGGGCCATTCCCAGTTTAGCAGCTGCTTCTTCCTGTGTGACCCCCCATTCCACGATCAGGGTGTGCAGAGCCTCCGCCTCCTCAAACAGGTTGAGATCCTTCCGCTGGATATTCTCCAAAATTGCATATACCGCCGACTGCCTTGCAGAAGCGTCCATCACGACTGCCGGAATTGTTTCCTGTCCGCAGAGCCTGGAAGCCCGCAGGCGGCGTTCACCCGAGATCAGCTCATACGGTTTTGCGCTGTCCGGGTCGTCCTCCTTTGGCGGCTGTTCCCGCCTGCGCACCAGCACCGGCTGCAATACGCCGTTTAGCTGGATCGAATCGGCAAGGCTTTTGAGCGCGTCCAGATCAAACTCCTGCCGGGGCTGTGCCGGATTGGGCGCGATCTCATCCACCCCCAGCAGGATGACTTTGCCCACACTTTTATGCTCATCCAGGCGCATTTTCCATGGCGCGCCGATTGACGAACGGCCCGCCTTATCCTTAACAAAAATTCCCACCGCTGATACATCCTTCCTTGTCAGACATTTCCGGGGCTCATTCCTTACAAAGGGAATGGCTGTCCGGGTAAGAGGAAGTATACACCTGGTGGGAAATTATTTCCAGAAAAATACGTCGTGGGAAAAATAGGTCTTTGATGGAATTCAGGCTTTATTGAGCGGATTTTTCTTGATTTTACCGTACGGACGGGGGAATTTTTTCGGGGTAGGGCGGATCTTGCGAATGACAGCGATCGCCCTTTCGGCACCGTCCGGCAGGGTAAAGCGACATATATCTTCCACCTTGCCGCCCAGTATGTCGATCGCAGCCTTAGCTTCTTCCAGCTCCTGCTCCAGCCCAACGCTCTTGAGGGCGACAAACCCGCCGCCGACCTTCACAAACGGCAGGCAGTACTCCGACAGTTCCCGCAGATGGGCGACCGCACGGGCACAGGCAACATCATACTGCTCCCGAAACTCCGCCTTATTGCCAAACTCTTCTGCGCGGGCATGCACACACGCGGCACTGACATCCAATTCTGCGCTCAGTTCCGTCAGGAAATTGATACGCTTGTTCAGGCTGTCCATCAGTGTCAGCCGGATATCCCCCCGCACCATCGCAACCGGAACAGAGGGAAAACCTGCTCCCGTTCCGACGTCGATCATCTTTGCGCCCTGCGGGACATCATAAGCCTTCAGCAGCAGGAGGCTGTCGACAAAGTGCTTGATGACAATATCATCCGGTGCGGTAATCGCCGTCAGATTAATTTTCTGGTTCCAGTCGACCAGCAGCTCTGCATACCGGTCGAACCGTTCTGCCAGCTGTTCCGGCTGCGGCAGGTCAATTCCTGCCTCTTTCAGTTTGTCCATCAAAAAAGCACGATCAATCATCTGTCTGCACCTCTTTTGCCTGTTGTTTATTCTGCCAGACCTCCAGATAGATCAGCAGAGCCGAGATATCCGCCGGGTTGACGCCGGATATCCGGGAAGCCTGACCGATATTCTCCGGCTGTACCCGGCTGAGTTTTTCCCTTGCTTCCAACCGCAGGCCGTCAATTTCATCATAGCAGATTGCTGCTGGTATTTTTTTTGCTTCCAGCCGCCGCATTTCGGCGACTTCCAGCATCTGTTTGTGAATATATCCCTCATACTTGGTCTGGATCTCGACCTGTTCGGCAACCGCGCGGGGCAGTTTGGGCCGGTCAGGGTCAAACGGGGCCAGGTCAGCATAGCCCAGCTGCGGACGTCTGACCAGATCTGCCAGTTTGCAGCCGGTGTGCAGCGGTTCGGTTCCTTTGGACAGCAGCAGCTGAGCCAATGCTTCGGAAGGCGCAATATTGACCCGCTCGATTCTTTCACGTTCGTCTTTGATCAGCTGCAATTTTTCCAAAAGTGCCTGATACCGCTCTTCACCAATCAGCCCGAGTTTATATCCAACCGGGGTCAACCGTTCGTCGGCGTTGTCCTGCCGCAATACCAGCCGGAATTCACTTCTTGAGGTCATCATCCGGTAGGGGTCGCTGCATCCTTTGGTCACCAGATCGTCGATCAGCGTTCCGATATACGAGGTGGAACGGTCGAGGATCAGCGGTGCGCGTCCCTGCACCTTCAAAGCCGCGTTGATACCGGCGATCAGTCCCTGTGCGGCTGCCTCCTCATAGCCGGAAGTACCGTTAAACTGACCAGCGCCATACAGCCCGGAAACCGCCTTTGCTTCCAGCGTTGCCCGCAGATCAAGCGGATCGACACAGTCGTATTCAATTGCATAGGCATTGCGCATCACTTCCAGATGCTCAAAACCAGGGATCGTCTTCAAAAAAGCAATCTGAACATCTTCCGGCAGGGAAGAGGACAGCCCCTGCAAATAGATTTCATCGGTATCCAGTCCCATCGGCTCAATAAAAAACTGATGGCGGGGTTTTTCCGAAAAACGCATGACCTTATCTTCCAGCGAGGGGCAGTACCGCGGGCCGATTGCATGGATACGTCCGCCGTAGATCGGGGAGCGGTCGATGTTGTCCATAATCACCTGATGGGTGCGCTCATTGGTGTAGGCAATATAGCAGTCAACCTGATTGCGCATCCCTTCGGGGTTGGTCGTAAAACTGAAAGGGACGATCTCATCGTCGCCATGCTGGCACTCAAACTGCGAAAAATCAATGCTCCGTTTATGCACACGGGCAGGGGTGCCGGTCTTGAACCGGCGCATATGCAGCCCGGCCGCTTTCAGGCTGTCGGTCAATGCAATCGCCGCTGCAACTCCGTCGGGGCCGGAGGAGTAGGAAACATCGCCGACATGGATGGTACCACCCAGATAGGTACCGGTTGCAATAACGCAGGCTTTGACCGGATATACCGCACCGAGCTTGGTCTGTACGCCGGTGACCCTGCCATCCTCCACCAGCACAGCTGTCACCTCTGCCTGACGGATATACAGGTTTTGCTGGTGTTCCAGCAGTTTTTTCATATACAGATGATACTGTGCCCGATCGGCCTGTACCCGCAGAGAATGGACCGCAGGCCCTTTTCCAAGGTTGAGCATCCGGCTCTGAATAAAGCAATGGTCAGCTGCAATCCCCATCACACCGCCCATCGCGTCGATCTCCCGGACAAGATGGCCTTTTGCCGTCCCGCCAATCGACGGGTTGCAGGGGAGATTGGCAATTACATCCAGTGTCAAAGTAAACAGCACCGTTTTGGCCCCAAGCCTTGCCGCCGCCACAGCGGCCTCTATCCCGGCGTGGCCACCGCCGACCACCGCCACATCATAGCTTTCCATCTGATAACTCATATTCTCAATATCTCCCTCCCGTATACCGGGTGACGCTCTTTAATCCATCATCATTTGCCGACGCAGAACTTTTCAAATACCTGGTCAATTACCGTGTCGCTAACCTTTTCGCCGCTCAGTTCAAACAGAGCAGACAGCGCGCTTTCCAGCGCCACATCCACCGCGTCCAGCGTATATCCCGCCTCAATTGTCTGAACAACCTCCTGAAGACAGTCTGCCGCCTGAGCCGCCGCCGAGCGCTGGCGTTCATTAGCAAGTGAAGCCGCCGACGGGTCAAATCCGTCCAGCATCAGCATGCCGCCGATCACCTGGTTAAGGGTTTCAATTGCCTGTTCCTGTTCTTCCATGCTGCCGCCGGCCGAAAGCTGAACCGAATGGGGGAAAATGCCGATAATTTCCTCCGTATCCAGCACAGCTGGCAAGTCAGTCTTATTCAGCACCGCAACGACCGGCAGCCGGGGCATCTCCCGAATCCGTCCGATAATTTTCCGGTCCTCCTCCGACAGCGGCTCCGACAGATCAAACACCGCCAGTACCAGCCCTGCCGTCTCCAGACGGGACAGGGCAATGTCCACCCCGATTTTTTCTACCGGATTATCGGTCTCACGGATACCGGCGGTATCCGCCAGCCGGAGCACTACATCCCCCAGATTGACCGTCTCCTCGACGACGTCCCTGGTCGTGCCAGGAATGTTGGTTACTATACTGCGCGCACAGCCGCTGAGCAGGTTCATCAGCGTTGATTTCCCGACATTGGGCTTGCCGATAATGACGGTGTCGACCCCTTCCCGAATCAGACGCCCCCGCTCGAAGTTGGCAAGCAGCTGCCGCAGCTGTCCTAAGCTGTCCCGGCAGATGCGGTCGATATCCTGCACCGTCAGTTCATCCACATCCTCTTCGGGATAGTCGATATAGGCCGCCAGATGGCTGCTGACTGCCAGCAGACTTTCTGTAATCAAACGGATTTTGCGGTAAAGAGCCCCATCCATTGCACTGTGGGCGGCACGCAGACTCCGTTCGGAACCTGCGCTGATCAGGTCTGCGACCGCTTCGGCCTGGGTCAGCGACATCTTGCCGTTTAAAAAGGCACGCCGGGTAAACTCACCGGGGCCAGCCAGCCGCGCCCCATTGTCCAGACAGGCGCGCAATACCTTACGGGTGATCAGCAAACCTCCATGACAGGAGATTTCGACGACATTTTCTCCGGTATAGCTGTGCGGAGCGCGGAACACTGTTGCAACCCCATCGTCCAGCTCTCCGCCGTCATTTCCGCAGAGAATATGCCCATAGGCCGCGGTATATCCCTTGTATTCAGCTAGTTTCCTGCCGGAGACCGGCCGAAAGACGCTGTCCGCCACCACAAAAGCATCGGAACCGGAAATGCGGATGACGCTGATTCCGCCCGCTGCCTGCGGCGTCGCGATTGCTGCAATTGTTTCCTTCATCCAAAACCACCCTATCTGATTGCACAAAACTGCTAGCATAAAATGCCAGCATAAAATGCTTATACCCTTATCAAGGATATTCATGCAGGAAAAACAGCCGCCGCTGTTTTTCCTGCATCAATGTCCTTTTGAAACAAGAGGACCTCCGCATATTCTCAGCCGCGGAGGTCCTCCACCCGCCAAAACGGGTTTTCTTATCTGTTACAGCTCGATCTTGCCGTAAAGCTTGAACGAATCATCCAGCTTTTTTGCCTCCCGATGGGAAGCAGGCTCTTTAACGGCAGCCTCGCCGGCAGACTGGACGCTCTCTTTAATCTCACGAGGCTGGCGCGGTTCATGATCGCGTCTGCCGCCTCTTCTGGAACGGCCGCCTTCCCGTCTGGGACGGCCACCTTCCCGCGTTTCTACCCGTGTCGGTTTGATGATAACCTTACGGTTGGGTTCTTCACCGTTGGATTTGGAGGTAACACCCTCGATATCCGTAACCACTGCGTGGATAATCCGCCTTTCATACGGATTCATCGGTTCCAGTGCAACAGGTCTGCCAGTCTTGAGTGCTTTCTTAGCCATCCGGGCAGCCAGTGCCCGCAGGGTTTCCTCTCTCTTTTCGCGATAGTTGCCGGCATTTAACGTAAACCGGACATAATCGCCTTCCCGGCGTCTGAGACGGTTTGCCACCAGGCAGACAAGGTACTGGAGAGAATCCAGCGTTTCACCTCGTTTACCGATGACCGAACCGATCGAATCACCATTGAGATGGATAATCACCGTACGGTCGGGAGCTTCGGTAAACTCCATTGTCACATCACCGGCACCCATCTTCTCAAATATTTCGGTCAGATAAGCTTTAGCAATTTCAATTTTTGGCTGAATATCAGCCATTTCTTCTTCGGTCAGCTCAACAGCGGTCTGAACCGGTTCAGGTGAAGCATTCGGTTCCAGGACAGTTTCGGCAACAGGCTGAGCTTGTGCCGACTCAGTTTTCTGCTGAATCACAACCGGTTTTACCGGCTCAGCAGGTTTAACTTCCGGTTTAACAGCAGCTTTTGCCTTGGGTTTTTCAACCAGCGGTACAGCCGGTTTTTCGACCTTCTGGGGAGCAACGGCGGGCGCGGAGTCTTCTACGACGACCTTCACCTGTGCCTGCTGCTTGATCTTGCCAAACAGGCCCTTTTTCGGGAGCTTTAAAACCTCGCGGGAGGAAACTTCATCCGGTTCAATACCGAGTTCCCGGCAGGCCAGTTCAAAAGCTTCTTCGACTGTATTGGCAGATGCAATATATTCACGGGTCATAAATATGAATCCTCCTGTTCATCATCTGCATCAGAAAATACGCCAAGTATAATCTGCAGGAAAGATTTGCGGAAACAGCACCTTACATCAGGTCCTGATCGGTAACTTCAATATACTCGTCGCCGTATTTTTCCGCGTCGCGCTTTCTTGCCTCGGCAAGACGTTTGCGGTTGAGTTCTTTGGATGTCATGTACGCTTCAGCCGCTTTCTGAGCATCGGGAGTAGCCGGCTTTTTGCGTCTGGCCTCTTCCTGAGCAGCTTTTTCCTCCTCGATCTCTTCAGGGAGCTTTGCGCCGCCGTTTCTCTTTTTGCGTTCTTCGCGTTCTTTCTTCTTCTGTTCTTCCACCATACGCACCTGTTCCTCATACTCCGCTTTATACTTTGCGGGAGAATAGAAAAGGTTGAGTACAACAGTCTGAACAATTGCCAGCAGGTTACCGATAATCCAGTAGATACCGACGCCGCAGGGAACCTCAAATGCAATCCATACCGACATAATCGGCATAAAATACATCATATACTTCATTCCGCCCTGCTGCTGGTTCATACCGGGGGTCATCTTCATCGACACCACTGTCGTAGCCAACGCCGTAATACCCGACAGAATCGGAATCAGTACCAAAATACTGTTCCAGGTCGGAATATCACCAAGATACAGGCCAAACAGCGTGTAATCAAAATTCTGAATCTGAGAAATAATATCCTGCGAGATACCACTGAAATACTGAATGGTATCAGGATTCTGGATCGCGGCAATAACCGCCAGCTGCGGCTGGGACACCCTGCCAAACACATCCTGGTTGGATGTCAGGACATTGGTCAGCGAAGTGATCGTCGCAGAATCCAGTCTCAAAATGTGGGTCAGCGGTTCATAAACGACATAGATGATGCCGAACAGCAAAATGATCTGAATGAGCGAAGGCAGACAACCGCCCATCGGGTTATACCCGTGCTGTTCGTACAGCTTCATCAGCTCTTCCTGCTGTTTTTCCTTATTATTGGCGTACTTTTTCTGAATCTCCTGAATCTTGGGCTGAAAGACCTGCATTTTCGCGCCGGACTTCTGCTGTTTAATCGACAGCGGGAAAAGCGCGACACGGAACAGGACGGTAAACAGTATCAGCGCAACGCCGTAGTTGTTGACCACCTGATAAATTGCCCACATGATCCATCCAAAGGGATAGCCTAGTATATTCATGGGTCTGATTCCTTTCTTAAAAGGCGATAACGGCTGCCCCATCTATTCAGTTGTACGACGTCCGGCGGGGCAGCAAAGGAAATTTGCCTCCGGACGCCGGCATGTTGTGTTCGGACCGCCTGAACAGGCGGCCTCGCTTTATTTTTTTACTTCAATATCCAAAAACGGCTGTACTGACCCATCCGGCAGCTTTTTATTTCTGCGCAGAAAAAGCCTGAATTGTTCAGGAACTGGGTCAATTCCGCCTTTGAAAAGAGGATTGCAGCGCAGAATACGCAGCATTCCCAGCCATAACCCTTTTACCACGCCAAAGCGCTGCACTGCTTCCAGCGTATAACTGGAACAGGTCGGATAAAAGCGGCAGCATGGTTTCCCTTTCAAACGGGACAACCATCGCTGATAAAACCGAATCAAAAACAAAACGATCTTTCTCATGGCTTATTACAGATCAACAGACCAAACCGGAAAACGCGCATCTGATGCCGCTCAATTTCCCGATGGCTCTGTTTTCCTGGGAGAAGCAGTACGGCGGTTTCTTTCCTTCCTGCCGGCATCTGTTCCCGGCTGGGAAAGGGAACGCAGACACTTTTTCATCGCCGCAGCCACCTGATAAGACTTGGCAGTCAGGATTCCTTCCCGTGCGACAAAGACATAATCCTTCCCGACAGGCGCCTGCTCCATAATCGACCAGAACGCCGCCCGAATCAGCCTGCGCGCATGATTGCGCTTGACTGCATTGCCAATCTTTTTGGAAGTGGTAATGCCATACCGGATCTGACCCGACTGTCCTCTTACCATATAACAGATAAAATAAGGAGTCGCTCTGCTCTTTCCCTGGTAGTAGGCATGACGGAATTCCTTATTTAATGTAAGCGTCTGCGGTTTGGGCTCATTTGTCATTCAGATAACCATTCCTTTATGGCTTTTGCCGGAAAACAGGGCAGCCGGTGCGGCACACCTTCTGTCCGGCGCAACATAACTCTTTCCCGGCACAGCTTTAAGACGGTACATAAACCACCCCAAAAACAAACAAGCCGCCTCTGCCAGCGCCTGTTTTAAAGCGCCGGCAGAGCGCGGCAGGTTGTCCAAAATTTTCCGGGAAAGAAATGCTTGAAAAACGCAGCTTTCCGCTCTAGCTGAACCCAAAATCAATAGGTCAGTCTTGCTCTGCCGCGGTCACGTCTTCTCTTGAGGACTTTACGGCCGTTTGCGGTCGCCATTCTCTTTCTGAAGCCATGGACTTTCTTTCTGTGCAGTTTCTTAGGCTGGTAGGTTCTTTTCATGGTGCATATGCCTCCTTTTGAATTTTCAAATATGCGGTTTTCGCCATCCGTCTGTCCACCAGGTTCAGGACAATCAGCACGGACGGCCGGCAGCTTTCCGCCAGGACGATTCAGAAGTATAAGTGGTACGTCACAGCAGCCATCCCATATCTGATACCGCCGGAAAACCGCGGAAATCAAAGGGACAAAAGCGAAAACTCTCAAGTTAATAGTATAATGGATAAGAGGTCGGCTTGTCAACTGTTTTTTTGCAATTCAGGCGGCGAAAACGCAAAATTTCGCCGCTTTGCCGACATTTTTTCAGAGAAATGCCTTTCATCGCCGGCCAATATTACAGGAAACTGTCAGCCAGCTATTCATCACCCACTGGCCCGCTATTTATATTGTTAATATTTTTATTTAAAACACTTCTTCCAATCCTGAACAAGCAAAGTCCACTTTGCTGCTTTGTACATAGTCGGAAAAGCCCTTCATTTAAAGAACTTGCCTTTCAATATCCTTTTCTCAAGCAGTAACGGCATAATCAAAGTCTAAGTCAGTATGTTCAAGTCTTGAGCGTTTTAGCCATTATTTTTATTTTGATATTTTTCTTCACTTGATTTATTTAATTGTCAAGATGATATACCAAAATCCTGTAAACTGTATCTTTTAATTTTTAAAAATTCCATGTTTTTCACTTTTTATCATTTTGACAAGATGTGTGAAAAACCGTAAAAAAACGTATCAAGCTGTCGGAAAAACGTATGTTGAAAACTTGCCCTCAACGCATTTTTGTGTTATAATTGATATCGAAACCATAGCGGTTTTTCCCGTACCTGACGTACAATCCTGCCTTTTCCACACGGTTGGCAAAATGTTTTGCACCGAGGTTGAGAGCTGCGCAAAACTGTATCCATCTGTCCGGGTAAAAACTGCGGCTTTTATTTTGTATCTACTTTTCCACCGGGACAGACGAATGGTCAGTTCACATATTCGTCCGGTGGCAATGACTACTCAAAGGAGGGAGTTTTTCCTCATGGAGTCTTTCTCCGAAGTGTTCAGCATCGTCAAGCAGATTCTGAAGGAAAATCTTACCGAGCCGGCGTACAACCTCTGGATTGAACCGCTTCAGGCGGTCAGTTTTCAGGACAATGTCGCCACGCTGCTGTCCCCCTCGGCTTTTCACTGCAGCACCCTGCAGCACAATTATATGACCCGTATCAAAGACGCACTGGACGAGGTCATGGGGTTTGAAGTGACCATCCGGTTTATTTCAGCCGAAGATACAGCAAGTGAACCGGCTGCCCAGCTGTCTGAGGCAGCAATACAACCGGAAACTGAGAGCAAACCCAAACCACAGCAGGCAGATGAACCATCCCCTACAGCTACTGTACCCGCGGCCTTCTCCGAACCTAACGCACAGCCGCTTCCGTCCAATACCGATGGGGATTATGCTTACACATTTGAAAACTTTATTGTCGGCAGCCGCAATGAATTTGCTTATACAGCCTGCAAATCCATTGCCACCGCCAATTTTAACGCGCCCAAACCCTATAATCCGCTGTTTATTTACGGCCCCAGCGGACTGGGCAAAACCCATCTGCTGATGGCGATTAAGTTTGAAGTGGAAAAGCGCAATCCTGACCTGAATATTGTCTACACCAATTCGGAAAACTTCACCAACGATGTGATCCAACACCTCAACCGACAGGATATGAATGTCCTTCGCCAGCGTTACCGCAACGCCGATTTTCTGCTGGTCGACGACATCCAGTTTTTGTCCGGCAAAGAGACAACCCAGGAAGAGTTTTTCCATACCTTTAACGATCTGTATCAGCACAACAAACAGATCGTCATCACTTCCGACCGTCCGCCCAAGGACATCCAGATTATTACCGACCGTCTGAAAACGCGGTTTGAATCCGGCCTGCTAGCGGATATTTCGCCGCCTGACATCGAAACACGTATCGCAATTATCAAACGAAAAGCAGAGCTGCTGGGGCTGGATATCCCGGCGGAAATCGTCAGCTTCATTGCCAGCAAGCTCAAAAGCAATATCCGTCAGTTGGAAGGTGCCGTAAAAAAGCTGTACGTCAACCAGACGCTGATCCATGAGCCGATTACGCTGCCCCATGCGCAGAGCGTCATCCGGGAAATTCTCAACGATGAGCAGCCGCTGCCGGTTACAGTTGAGAAGATCATAGAAGAGGTCGGACGGACTTTTGATGTCTCACCTGCCGACATCCGCTCCAACAAACGAAGCGGACCAATTTCCAACGCCCGCCAGATTGCCATTTATATCGTCAGGGAGATCACCCAGATTCCGATGAAGCAGATTGGACAGGAATTTGGCAACCGGGATCATACGACCATTGTCTACACCATCAAAAAGGTCGACGCCCTGATGAAAAACAATCCGCACGAACGAGGAATTATTGAAGATCTGATCCGCAACATCCGCGCAAAATAAACATCCGTCTGTGAAAAAATCTGCCAGTCGTACATTTAACTGCCAGGTAAATGCGTATGCACAATTGTTAACTGACAGCGCAAATGCAGACAAAGTCGACCTACTAACGGAATGTTAAAAACATTCCGTTTACCTTACACATCTATCCACCCTATTCACCGATAGAATTCTGATGCTTGATTTACTACTAACATTTCCAGAACTGCTCAACAGCTCAGAAATAGCAAAACTTATTCGTTTACTTTTCAACACACATGCGTGAAAAATCAGTCTCAGAATTTCTATATATAATAGTAGGAAAAGCAAGGTAAAAAAACAGCACGGACAGGTGAAAACCGGTGAAATACGGCTTGCCCCACAAATTCACTGTCCCTACTACGACTACCATTTATTACTATTATTTCTATTTGTATTTCTCTCTTATTATATAAAGCACAAATACTGATCAATTTTTGCTGGCCTGCCTCATTATGACCAACAAGGTCTATCGAACAAAAATGGCAGGTTTGATCTGTGACTTGCAAACAAGAAACATTTCGTTACGCGAAAGGAATCACCATGAAATTTGCCTGCGATAAAGCTGCACTGTGTGAGGCTGTCAACAGCGTATCTCCCGCAGTTTCAGCTAAATCCACACTGGTAGCCCTTGAATGTATTTTGCTCAGCATCAACGGAAATACCCTTTCGGTGATCGGTTACAATACAGAATTGGGAATTACCAAAACACTGGAAGTCTCCTCTTCCGAAAGCGGGGATGTTATTTTAAACGCCCGGCTGTTCAGCGAAATTATCAACAAAATGCCGTCCGGTATGGTGCAGATTTCGGTCGACGAAAAACTGCTGACTCTGATCACTGGCGGCAGTGCGCAATTTACCATTGTCGGTATGAGCGCCGAAGAATATCCTGAAATCCCGAAAATTGACCCGGAACACAGTTTTGCGATTGAAAATGCAATGCTGCGCAACATGATTTCTGAAACACTGTTTGCCGTTTCCCAGGATACTGCTTTTCCAGCATTGACCGGCACCCTGTTTGAAGGGAAAAACGGTGTGCTGTATCTGGTATCGGTTGACGGAAAACGTCTTGCGCTGCGTAAAGAAGAGGTCGGCTGTACCGAGGATTTTCGTTTTATTGTACCCGGTAAGACCCTTTCAGAATTTCTCAAACTCTCTTCCCGCTTTATATCCGAACGGGAAGACGGTTCGTTGCCGGTTTCAATCGGTGTCGGCAGCCGCCATATTCTTTTTTCCTGCTGTGGATTTACGATGGTCTCCCGGCTGCTGGAAGGAGATTTTATCGACTACACCGTCGCGATTCCGGGAGAAGGAACGACTGAAGCCGTTGTTTCTACCCGTGCGTTTATGGAAAGTATCTCCCGTGCGTCGATTATTATCAGCGAAAAGGTCAAAAATCCGATACGGGCAATGTTTGACAGCGATGGCATTGAGGTTTCCTGTGAAACCGGGCTCGGAAAGATCGACGACCGGATTACGGCTAAAATTACCGGTGAACCGGTGCGGATCGGGTTTAATGACCGCTATATGATGGATGCCCTCAAGGCCAGCGGAGAAGATGAAGTACGGCTGGAACTGGGGTCTACACTCTCTCCGATTAAAATCATGCCGCTGGAAGGCGACTCGTTTACCTTCCTCGTCATGCCAATGAGGCTTAAAGATGACCGTTAAGTATGTAAAACTGAAAACCCTGTGGATCCGTCTGGATCAGCTGCTCAAATTTGCCGGAGTTGCCGAAAGCGGCGGCCAGGCAAAGGAGATGATCCTGGGGGAAGAAGTCCGGCTCAATGGGGAACTCTGTCTGAGCCGCGGCAAAAAGATCTTTCCGGGTGATATCATTACCCTTTCCGGTGTGGAAATTATCGTCAAGGGCTGAGGAGCGCGTTTATGCGGATAACCCATCTGGAACTGAATGATTTTCGGAATATTGCACAGCTGTCGATTGACCCCGGAGAAGGTGTCAATATTATTTATGGTGCCAATGCACAGGGAAAAACCAATCTGCTGGAAGCCATCTGGCTGTGCAGCGGGAATAAAAGTTTCCGCGGTGCGCGGGAACGGGAGATGACCCGTTTCGGAGAAAAGGTGTTCCATATCCGGCTGCATTTTGCCGACCGGGAACGGAAGCAGCTGATTTCTTACGATTCCGGCGGGGACAAGCGTAAACTGCAGCTTAACCGGATGCCGCTCCGCAGTGCCTCCGAGTTGACCGGGGAATTTACCTGTGTGGTTTTTCACCCGGAAGATCTGTCGCTGGTAAAGGATGGGCCTGTCGGACGGCGGAATTTTCTGGATATTGCAATCAGCCAGATTAAACCGATCTATGCAAAGTATATTGCCCAGTACAGCGGGCTGCTTGAACAGCGCAATGCACTGCTTAAACAGATTCACCGCACAGGCACCGGAAAAGAGATGCTTTCAGTCTGGGATGAACAGCTTTCCCGGATTGGGACAGCTGTTTCGATTCTGCGGCAGGACTATCTGCAAAAACTTTCCCCGCTGGCGGCTGGGGTATACGGCGGATTTACCGGCAACCGGGAAACCTTTTCGCTTGCGTATGAATCGTCTGTTTTTCGGCAGGGACTGCCGGGGCAGGTCTATTCGGAGGAACTGATTGACCAGTACCGCAAGGCACTTTCGGAACATCTGGAAGAGGATATCCGGCTGCATTTTACCGGCGTCGGTGCCCACCGGGATGATATCGAGATTCTGGTCAATGGAATTTCCGCCCGTTTGTATGGTTCGCAGGGGCAGCAGCGCAGCTGCGCCATCGCTCTTAAAATCGGCGAGGCGATGCTGCTCAAAGGGGTGACCGGCGAAAACCCGGTCATTCTGCTGGATGATGTAATGAGCGAACTGGACCCCGGACGGCAGGACTATCTGCTTAACCGGATTCGGGGATTTCAGGTGTTTATCACCTGCTGCGACACTGCCTGGGCAGGCCAGCTGGCGGATGGCAATATTTTTGAAGTATCGGGCGGGGTGTTTACGCCCCGGGATATGGTACAGCTGCGGGAGATGACATCTTCCGGCGGCGGGGACCATTCAAACCATTATTAAATCAAGACATTGGGAGGTTTTGGAATGTATCTGCATATTGGAAGTGAAACGATCGTTTCTGAACAGAATCTGATCGGGATATTTGATCTGGAAAACACGTCTATTTCCAGATCGACCCGTGAGTTTTTGCGGATTCGTCAGCAAAACGGCGCGGTTGTCACGGTTGCGGATGATATTCCAAAATCTTTTGTCGTTTCGGCGCCTCCTGTCAGAAAGGGGCTGCGGGCTGGCAATCAGCCGGCAGGCAGAGAAATGGTGTATCTTTCCCAGCTTGCGGCTTCGACTCTGCGCCGGCGTTCGGAAAACGGAAGCCTGCTGGAAGGGGGATAACCCCGTTTGTTATCCCATACACTTAGTTCCGGCCGGGAGGTAAGTGTGTCGGATAATCAACATGGTATAGCCCAAGATGGGCGGGAATTACAGACGGTCTGCCCCGGCTGGTACGGACCGGTATGGAGGAACTATGTCAGAAGAACAGATCAAATTGGAAAATCATTATGATGAAACGCAGATACAGGTCCTGGAAGGATTGGAAGCGGTCCGCAAACGTCCGGGCATGTATATCGGTTCGACCAGCCTGGCGGGTCTGCATCATCTGGTCAAGGAAATTG
>DCTE01000163.1 GCA_002329405.1 Ruminococcaceae bacterium UBA1448
CGTAATTATACCGTAAGGGCATACTTCTGCATCCCGGAGGTAAAGACAATCTGGATCGCACTTTCCGTCACATTCATAATAAACGGAGACAGGCCCAGTGCGATGACAGGTTTCAGAATCTGCCATTGGGGGCGGATATATTCTTTTCTGATACGGAGGGTTGTCTTTCTTCCAAACAAAAAGGTCAGTACCCACACCGCCGACGCTGCCTGCGCAATAACCGTCGCAATTGCAGCACCTTTAACCCCCAGTCCGAAAACAAAGATAAACAGCGGGTCGAGAACGATATTGACGACCGCGCCGATCAGCGTTGTCCGCATCGAAACCGACGCAAAACCCTGTGCGGTGACAAAAAAGTTCATACCCAGCGAAATCTGGACAAAAAAGGTGCCCAGCAGGTAGATCGAAAGATAATCCTCCGCAAACGGAAGCGTCGCGTCTGACGCACCAAACGCCACCAATAGCGGTGTTTTAACCAGGTAGATCACCACCATCAGCAGAGCAGATACCCCCAGCATGGTTATAAAACACTGAGAGAGAATTCTTTCCGCATAATCTTTTCGCTGTTCTCCCAGTTTGATCGAAGCAAGCGGTGCACCGCCCTGTCCGATCAGATATGCAAAAGCTGAAATAACCATAATCAGCGGGAAGGCAATTCCGACCCCTGCCAGTGCCGTCTTGCCAACCCCTTCCATCCGTCCGATATACATACGGTCGACGATGTTATAAAGGGCGTTGATAATTTGCGCTGTAATACAGGGCAGTGCCATCTTAAAGAGCAGCCGCCCAATCGGAGCACTGGCGAGCTCGCTTTCCCGCGTATCTGTCTGTGCCATTCAAGCAATCCTTCCTTTCTTTTGCAGCCTGCAATTGTTTATTCTATAAACCGGATACCCTGCGCTTCCAGTTGCCGGCGGCAGACATCCCGGGTCAGCATCCCATTGCCGGCATTATACTTGAAATAATTCCCCAGCTGCTGGGTACGTCCAGTGCGGATGAGAGGAGCAATCGAAGAATCAATTCGCATGACTTCAAACAACGGAACCCGTATTTTACTGCCGTCGGGGGAGATGGCATCCACCATTTCCTGTGAGACTACCGCTTTCAACACCATTGATAGCTGCATCCGAATCTGCTGCTGCTGCAACGGCGGAAATACGTCGATAATGCGGTCAACGGTATTGGCGACATCCAGCGTGTGCAGCGTCGAGAGAACCAGCTGGCCGGTCTCCGCCGCGGTGACGGCCGTCTGAATCGTTTCAAAGTCCCGCATCTCACCGACCAGAATAACATTCGGAGCCTGCCGCAAAACCGCTTTGAGTGCCGATGCAAAGGTCTCGGTATCATGTTCCACCTCCCGCTGGGAGATTACACTGTACCCATGTTTATAGATATACTCAATCGGGTCTTCAACGGTGATAATATGGCCGCTTCGGTCGGGATTATGGTTAATCTGGTCAATCAAATGGGCAAGAGTTGTCGACTTTCCGCTCCCGGCCTGACCGGTCACCAGAATCAGCCCCTGCTGCAAATTAGCAAGCTCTGTCACCTGCGGCGGATAGTGCATCCGGGAAAAATCCGGCAGGCCAAAGGGGAAGATGCGCAGGGTACAGGCAAGCGAGCCCCTCTGACGATAGGTATTGCAGCGGAATCTTCCGACGTTGGGGAGCGAAAAGGAAAAATCGTCATCCCCCATCGAAAGCAAAGCCTGTTCATGCCGGGCGCGTTCTTCCGCGGCCGACGGGGAAGAAAATGCAATTCGATAGATCGCCCGCACCAGTTTTTCGGCATCCCGGAAAGAGACACAGCCGTTTTCTTCTTTCTGTGCCCGCTCCCGCAAAAAGGTTTCATTATCCTTCAGTGAATCATCGAGCATATTGTGGTCATCCGGTTTTCCGTCTCCGTACGGCCACTCCAGCCGGCCATGATATTTAAACGCAATACCGGCGTTAGCGACAATGAAGATATCCGAAGCGGACGATTTCTGGAACTGTGCATCGGCCGCATCTTGTCCTTTACCGATCGGTTCATAGACCGCTTTACGCAGCGTTTCCCGGACAAACGCCTCCGTCCCGGCATCATCTGTCAGCAGCTTTGCAATATTCATAGCCAATTCCTCCTGTATCTTTCCGGCCTCATCCAGCCTGCATCAGGTCCCATCCCAGACATTGATATTTTCATCTTCCCAGACAGCCGTACTCTCTACCCGGTACAGCGTCAGAGTAAGACCTGCTTTCCCGTCTGCGTCTTCTACCGACAACTGCATCCGCAGCTGTCGGGCTTCGTCAATCGGAACGGTACAGGTCAGCTGATAACCGGCTCCCGTTTCATCCTGCTGCCAGCCCAGGACAGCCTGCCCGCTGTTCTGCGGCAGTGTCTGTAAAAACTCGTCGGCGCTGCTGCACGATTCTGCCTGGGTATACAGCATAAACAGCACCTTCTGTGCCGCCGCGTCGGCAGCATAATAATCTTCCGCCGACTGAACCGTCTTTTCTGTCAGTCTCGCTTCCGCGACCGCTGTCGTATAAGACAGCACCGCAAATGCCGTCAGCAGCAGAATAATCAGCACCATCAAAACCGACAGCATACCTGTCCCAATACCGCCAAGGCCCTTTTTCTGCTCCCGGGGGGTGGAGATATCACCGCTCATCTGTGTCATACCGACCAGCTGTTTCATTGCCCGTTCCCCCTGTACCGTATTTTTCTGTCCGTCAGAATCGGGAGCAGCTGCCTGTCGTTTTGTAAATCATCCGTCTCAGCCGACAGTAGGTACAGTTCAGCGGCCGGTGAAGACTCCTCCAGCACGCAGGACACCGTCACGCAAAAGCGCGCCTGCTCAGCGTCCTCCACTGGCTGCCATTCGGCATCATACCAGTAACATACCGTCTGTTCCGGTGTATCCTCCGCCTGCACGATCTCCAGTGCCGATTGAGCGGCAATCAGAGCCCTGTTTGTCGCGACATTTTCATCCGACTGCAATCTTGCCGCGACAAATACCTGCAACAGAATTGCCGCCGCCAATGAAAAGAACAGGGTTACCAGCAGCATCTCGATAATGAAGGTATAACCTCCCGATTTTGCCATCCTCTCAGCCTCCTGTCAGTCGGCCCGCAGGCAGACGGTTGCCACAAATGCCCCCTGATCTGCGCAGTCAAAAGTATACCAAAGCTGGTTCTGCTCCTTCCAGACATAAAAAGAGTCTACCTCGGTAATCTTTTCCCCGTCCTGGGGGTAAAACTCGGTCATATCCCAAAGGAAACTTTCCCGCAGCCAGCCGTCATAAACATATATACGGGTATAATACCGGTCACCGCTGTAATAGTCGGTCAGAATCAGCATATCACCTTCTGTCAGCGTAGTCAATTCACCAAAATCACCCTCACTGCCTTCCAGCTGTCCGACTAAAACCGCCGCCTCGCTCCCGTTCCCTCTCAAGCGGTTGGCGAGATAGGCATAGCTGCTGCGCAGCGTACTGTTATTGGTCATCCCATCCGATACGCTCTTATACACATTGGCCCCGGACACGGTCACCAATGCAGATGCGGTCAGGAAAAAGCCGAACAGCACCAATACAACCAGCATGGTCAGAGAACTTCTGCCCGACGCTGCAAGCTCACCTGTTTTCTGCTTCACTTGCATCCCTCCGCCCGTCAAAATGCGTCTTCCCCGCGAATGCCGACAATCACGGTCGGCAGGATATTGTCGCCAATCGCCTGATATTCAACCGCAAACTTTTCGGTATCCAACAGCAGCCCATAATGTTCGATCAGATAGTCAATCTTTTGGGGATACACACCTTCAATTGAATAACAGCTGACGGCCGCCCGGCGGATCGCGTCCTCTGTCGCCTGACGCTGCTGTTCAATTGTGCTCCGCCCGGCACTAAAGGAAAACATCACCGTCCCCTGTAAAAGTGCGGCGATGATCACCAATATGCCGGCAGCCTTTCCCGCCTGTGCCAGCCTTTTCCGAAAAGGGATATGATACAGATGCACGTTATCCTCCCCTTATCCAATCGCCGCCATAATTCCAGACAACGGCAGAATGACTGACAGCAGGATACTGCCGATCAGAACCGCAGTAATAGCAATCATAACCGGTTCAATCAGCGAAACAGCCCGGGAAACATCCTCCTCTGCCTGATTCATCCCATTTTCCGCAATATATTTCAAAACCGTATCCAAACTTCCAAACTGAACGCCGCTCTGAATCATCCGGCACTCGGTCGCGTTCCACAGCCCGCTCGCCGCCAGCGCATCGCTGAGCGGCACCTCCTGCCCGTCTTTTCCACTGACCAGCAGTTCTCTGCATCGCCGCAGACCGGCAGCAGCCGACGGGTCAGCCAGCGACTGGGCTATCCTGAGCAGGCTTTCCTGTACGTCATACCCGGCCTGCAGCATCATCGCCAGGCTGTCAGCCGCACGGGCGGAAGACAGCTGCCGCCCAATTTTTCTGAAAAAGGGCAGGCAGGACTGGACCATTCCCAACAGCCGCTCACCCCATGCCGTCCGTTTCATCAGCCATACGCCACCAGCAGCGGCCAATAAAACGACAGCCAGCACCGCCACCACCCCTGCACAGACGTTCCCAACCGCAATTGAAGCCGCCGCTGCATCCGACAACCCACTTCCCAGGCTTTCATAAATCCTGGTAAATACCGGGAAAACTTCCCGGGTCAGAATGCCAAGAATGACCGCCATCATGCACAGGGTCAAAACCGGATAGGTCAGTGCCGTACGGATCTCGGCCGCGACTTCACTGTTGCGCCGGTAATGGGCTGCCATTGCCTGCATGACCTCTTCCAGTGAACCCGACTCTTCCCCAATCCGAATCATGCCGACAAAATCCGCCGGGAACACACCGGTATGCTGCATCGCCTCACTGATTGAACTGCCCCGCTGCATATCCTGATATAATAAACCAAAAAGGGTACGGGGACGTTTTTCCTTACCGCTATTCAAGCGGCTGGAAAGCCGCTGTTCAACGGCGGCACGGGAAGCAATGCCATCAAAGATGGTCATTCCCGATTGAAGCATCATCCCCATCTCCGTACAGAAAAAGCTGAGTTCCTGCGGTGGAAGGGACTTTCTGGAAAAAGAGCCCGAACCGCTGCGAACCCTGGTCTGGTCATTTTTTACCCGCATGGAGAAACATCCTTTCTGTATCACGGTTTTACCATACAAAAAAGGCTGCCCAGCCTGGGCAGCCAGCATCTAATGCCTGAACCTGGTGTTGTTTTTATTATAACACACGGCAGAATGGCACGCAACCATTCTGCCGTATTTACGAAACAATACTATATTTATCAATAAACTCGCAGACCAGTATAGTTGGATGCGTCTCCGATATACTGTTCTATGTTGGAATTACCCGAAGCTGCAAACGTCGGGTCCATTCTCTCCCAGGCGTTTCCGCTGAAATACAGCTTAACGGTAACCCATCCTGTTCCTTCCAGATAGACCTCATTCCAGGCGTGATTCAGGTCGGCCGCAGAAACGGTACCGCAGATCAGTTTGGTGGCAACCCCCTGGCTGCGCAGCATCGCGGCCATCAGTGCTGCATAATCAAAACAAATACCCTCGCCGGAAGACAGAATACTGTCCAGATCCGGCAGATACCCGGACTGGACAGTCTGCGCCTTTACCAGATCATACGTAATATTATCTATAATCCACTTGTACACGGCAGCAACCTTTTCAATGTCCCCTTTAAGGCCGGAACAGACCTCTTCCGCCTGTTTCACCGCCGCTGAATCCGCATTGTAATTGACATACTGGCTTGGGCAAAGGAACGGCTCCAGTTCGCTTTCAAGTTTTACCTTGACCGTCTGGGAAAAAACCTGTGTATATTTATTTCCATCCACATTCTTCATAATACGGATGGTATATTTGCCGTCACCGCTCTGCAACGGAAAAACCTCAAAATCGCCGTTTGTGTTCAAATCATAGTTATAGGTTTTATCGCCTTTGATAACCTGTACTTTTAAACGGGAATTGGAACCGCTCTGCGCCACCCGTACATAACCGGACGAAACGTTTCCTACGTCAATCTGGCTGCCGCCAGAAGATTTGATATTATCGGATTCCTCAATATAATGCCCCATCCGGGCAGTAACGTCATACCCGCTTTCAGCCGTCTGGTCAAGAGGAGAATACTCGTCGGGAATCCCTTTCAAATCTTCCATCGCTGCCTGCGGGTCGGCTTTTATCTCATCTGCGATCTCATTCTGAGCTGCTAAATAAGCATCTGTTTCGGTCAGCGTTTCGGATACCTGCTGAGAAGGGACCTCCGCAGAAGTCGTCGCTGTCTTGCCGCATCCCGCCAGCGCAACCATCACTGCCAGCATGCAAATGACTATCCTTTTCACTGTAGATTTCTTCCTTTCCCATCTTCTGACGAAACTGATTTGTTCATCTATTTTCTCAAAAGTATACCATAAAATCACAAATGCGTCAATGAAATAAACATAATTACTTTTATACAAAGCCAACATTGAACGCCTGCAACAGAATAAAGCCGGCAATCCCTTTGCGGAGATAACCGGCTTTAACAGTCAACAATTGACAGTCAATCATTTAGTAATGCTTTCAGACGTCAAGGAGTCTGGCCAACTTGCCCCGTCTCTTCTCCGGTCGTAAGGTCAAAGACCCGTGTCTGCTGAGAGGTGATCAGGAAAAATTTCCCATCCTGGATATAGCCCTGCGCATTCTCATTTGCCGGATTTTCAACCGAAATCAACTGCTTCAGTCCATCCTTGCCGCTCTGATAAAGCTGACAGACATCCACGCCACCCTGCTGATAAACCAGGAAGACCAAGCCGTTCCCAAGATATTCCAGAGAAATATCACTTTCATTGTATCCACCGGCAACCGGAATTGAAACCCTGTCAATCTCAACCCCAAGAAGCCCAAGCGTCAATGTCAGCTGGGTGTGCCCTTTCTGTCCTGTCAGACGGATAATATAATTGCCTTCACCGTGTACCGAGAACAGAGCTTCTTCTTCATCCGAGGCAACGGTTGCTTCGGACAGCTGAGACGGATTGGAAAGATTTAATTCATACACCTGTCCGTCATATCCATAAAGGGTGTAATAAAGGACATTTCCATCAAAACGCACCGAACGGAGAATCGAATCTGTCAGAAGATTTTCGGCACTTCCCAACAACTTAAGCGAACGGTCGAAGATATACAAATGGGTATCATTGCTGCTGCCATAGCTGGATGTCAGAATGCGCAGCGCACTGCCGTACTCATTGGGAGGAGTCAGATTGCTCAGAATACCATTGATGGTTACTTCCGGTGTAATCGTAAAATGTCCGGCAGCAAAAGTAATACCCGAAACCAGCGTCTGCATATTGCGGCTGTCCTCATGGAACAGGTAAAGCCCTGCCTCACCGACAAAGAAGCTCTTTCCACCGCCCTGAAGAATTTTAAAGTCCACTATCTCCTGCGGATTTTTGGAAGAATAGGAAGCGGCTACAATATAGCTGTCGGAAGAAGCCGACGAAATGCTGATGCTGTCGGCCGAAGGCATCGAAGCCTCACCATTCGCATAAAACAGCGGGATATAGCCGGCGGGATTGTTCTGCTGTACCGTCGTGTCAGGATAATACCGGCTGAATACCGACAGATATCCTCCCGTCATCACCGCACCCACCATCGTACCATCCTGCGCCGAAGCAGCGGTCAGTTTAGGACAATCGGGAGTGGACACATCATAACAGCTCACTGCCGAAATGGTCTTTTTACCGTTTTCTCCTGAATAGGAAACCGTCCCGACGATAAACAGGCTGCCATTAGAATAGAAACAGTCGGTAATCGCATAAGACGAAACACTCATACCGCTAAAGGACGGGGTTTCAAACTCAACATATATCTTTGTCAATTCCTTTCCCGTTGCACTGCCTTCCAGCACGGAAACACTGCGGGAATTGAGGGAACTGACATAAAAACAGCTGCCATCGGTCGCAACAATCGTCTTTTCATCAGTCGACTGCAAGCCGTCAGAGCTGATACCTGCCGACAAAACTGCTGTTGTATACTGCTGTGTAGCATTTTCCGGGGTAGCTGCCTGCTGCAATGCACTGTAAACAGAAGCATAATCTTCGCCGTTTCCGCTCGGAAGAGTCGTTGTCTGATTCGGGTCAACCGAAGCCGTTTTGTCCTCCTCCAGTGAGCCATTGGGCAGAAGCTGAGAACTGCCGCCATCCGACTGCCCGGTTTGTGTATCTGTGGTATCCTCCGCCGTTTCACCCTCCGGTTCCGATACCTCCTCAGAATTCATCTGATCTGTAGTACCGGAAGAATCAACAGGGGAAGAAGACGGGCTGCCGTTCTGCTGAACAGCACCGCCATTTCCAGCCGTTTGTGCATCCTCCGCTGGCAATCTGTCGGGTGTGGACACAAAATCCTCTTCATCCGGCTGGGACGATGGTTCTTCCGACTGGTCCGGCTGCGTTTCCGGCAAAGACGGCTCAGATGTCTCCAGGCTGGAACCGCCTCCAGACGGTTCAGAAGCGACCGGAAGATCGCTGTTCAAATACTGTTCCACCGGCTGCCGTCCTGTCAGCAGAATCGCAACACAGGCACCCAATGCCACCGCCATGCCAGACATCGTCTTCCAGGTCGGAATACGCAATCTGAAACGGATACCTGCTTTTGCAGGCGGCGTATCTGGAAGGCGCTGCAAAATCATTTCCGGCTGCAGCGCCATCGGGACAGGGGTATCCTCTGCTTTTTCACGCAAAAGGCGGATAAACTCCTGTTGCTGTTCAGTTAATTCCGGCTGTTTTTTTGCCTGTTTCACAGGGGTACCCTCCTTTCTGCGTGATAAACGATATAATCATTATTTCCCGCCGCCAAGCAAAGTCTTCAGCTTGGAAAGTGCTCTCGACTGTTTCGAGCGGACGGTATTACGGTTAATTTTCAGAATACTGCTGATCTCACTGCTGTCGTAGCCGCCAAAGACATTCATCGAAATAATCATTCTTTCCTCGTCGGAAAGGGTATCAAATGCACTTTTAAGCTCGACTGTCTCCTCACGGCCCTCAATCTGCAGATCCGTGATCTCATCCAGAGGGGTATAATGCCCCCGAACAGCATATTCTTTCAGCTTGCGTTTACATTTTACCGATAAAATCTGGAACATCCAGGATTTAAAGGCATCTTCCGACCGAAGCCCGGATATGCCGGCGTAAGCGTCCATAACTGCATCACTTACAGCGTCCTTGGCATCCTCTTCATCCTTTAAAATATAATACGCGAACTTGTAAAGATCGGTATAAATTTCAGCATACAGCTGTCCAAAGGCCTGTTTGTCGCCTTTTTTTGCTGCTGCCACCAAATCGCGATGAACCGGCACATCCTCACCTCGCTTTCCAGGTCTCAGATGAAGCCGAAGCGATATAAACCTTCTATGCGTATAATTTTCTTCTATTATACTCACAGTTTATCTCTCTCGTTTATATAGTGCCTCAATTTGCTTCATCTGTTGCATCGTTTGAAAAAAATTTTATCAAAGCTGAAATTTTTCAAAAACAGTATGACCAGGCAAAACAGTCTGTTCGATATCCGAAACAGAGCGGAAAATGTTTTACCAATAACTGACACTTATTATAACAGATGAAAGTGCATTTTGCAAACAGGCAAATTAGAATATTTTTATAAGAAAAAATATTTTAGAATTTTTCTAAAATCTCTTGACAAAACAAAAAACATCGTTTATAATGTAATCACAGCAAACCTGCTGAACTCAATCAGTCAAACAGCCATGAGGCTTTAAGTAACAGAAAGGATGTACCGAATATGAAAAAATTTGTTTGCAGCGTCTGTGGTTATGTTCATGAAGGCGAAACCGCTCCTGAAAAATGTCCCGTCTGCGGCGCTCCCGCTTCCAAGTTTGTTGAGCAGACCGAAAAAATGACCTGGGCTTCCGAACATGTTGTCGGCGTAGCACAGGGTGTTCCGCAGGATATCATCGACGATCTGCGCGCTAACTTCAATGGCGAGTGCAGCGAGGTCGGTATGTACCTGGCAATGGCACGCGTTGCACATCGCGAAGGCTATCCTGAGATCGGCCTGTACTGGGAAAAGGCTGCTTACGAAGAAGCAGAACATGCTGCAAAATTTGCTGAGCTGCTTGGCGAAGTCGTAACCGACTCCACCAAGAAAAACCTTGAGATGCGTGTTGAAGCTGAGAACGGCGCAACTGCCGGCAAGACCGATCTTGCAAAACGTGCAAAAGCGCTCAACCTCGACGCAATCCATGACACCGTACATGAGATGGCACGCGACGAAGCCCGCCATGGCAAAGCATTTGCCGGCCTGCTGGAAAGATACTTTGGCAATAAATAATTGATTGTTTTGCATTCCGCAGAATGTCCGAGGGGCATTCTGCGGATTTTTCGTTCCAAAACAAAAGAAAATGCTGCTCCGGTTTTATCCAAAATCCCGGAGCAGCCCTAACCCTAACCCATTTTTTCGCGCATCTGCTGCAACAGCTTTTTTTCCCGTCTGGACACCTGCACCTGTGTCATGCCCAATATTGCCGCTGTCTCAACCTGCGTCTTCTCCCGAAAATACCGAAGGATAATTAGCTGGCGGTCTTTGGGGTCCAGTTCACCCAACAGCTGCTGTAAAGTCAGGCGGTCGGTCAGCATCTCTTCTGGGGACTGCACCGGCAGATCAATCTGGCTTCCCTCATCGTCATCGTGATCGGCAGTCAGAGAAATGGCGGGAAGGCTGACCGACAGTGCCTCGCCGCAAAGGGCAACATCAATCTGTAAACTGCCGGCCAATTCCTCCAGTCTCGGTTCACGGCCAAGCTGTACGCTCATCCGTTCCTTTTCCCGCAAAACACGCAGCGAAAGTTCTTTAAGAGATCTGCTGACCTTAACTGTTCCGCCGTCCCGGAACAGCCGCTTCATTTCTCCGAGGATGACAGGCACGGCGTAAGTCGAAAATTTGAGCCCCCGTTCGGGTTCAAACCCATCCGCAGCTTTGAGCAGTCCGACACAGCCTGCACTGACCAGCTCCTCATACTCAATCCCGCGGCCTTTCAGCCGATGAGCCAGCGCATGAACCAATCCCATATTGGCCAGAATAAACTGGTCCCGCTGTTCACGGTCGGAGCTGTCCTTGCCCTGCCGTATCTCCTCCTTGCCGGAATACTGCCCGGTCATCCCTGAATGCTCTCCTCAGCCAGCGGGGACAGTACCCGCTGCATTGTAACGGTGGTACCCTTGCCAGGAGAAGAAGTCACCCGGACAGAATCCATAAAGGACTGCATGACCGAGAATCCCAGCCCGGAACGTTCTCCTTCCGGGTCGGTCGTATACAGCGGTTCCATTGCCTGTTCAATGTTTTCGATGCCGCAGCCGGTATCCCGTATGATGATCTGGATTTTCCTGTCCTGATAAATTCGCGCGGTCAGCCGGACTTTACCGGCTGACTGACGGTATCCATGGACAATACTGTTGGTAACCGCTTCGCTGACTGCGGTTCGGATATCGCACAGTTCTTCTACGGTCGGGTCCAGCTGAGCAAAAAAGCCCGCTACTGCCGAACGGGCAAAGCCTTCGTTGACCGGCAGGCTGTCAAAGGTAAGGGTCATTGTGTTGGTCGCTTTCATGTCGGATTCGTCCTTTCATTATCTTTGTTGTCTGGGCGGCATACCGCCGGAATTTTTTCCAAAAATGGGGAGTTTATCCAGTCCACCCAACTGCATCAGCCGTTGGATACGGGGAGAAGCACCTGTCACCAGCAGTTCCCCGCCCATTGTCTGCATCAGGCGGTACCGTCCCATCACCAGCCCAATTCCGCTTGAGTCCATAAAATTGACCCCTGAAAAGTCCAGCATCATGGTCTGAGGCAGGCAGCTTTCCGCCGCACGGTCAATCTGTTCCCGCACGACGGCAGCACCGGCCTGATCAATTTCACCTGATAGTCTGACATTTAGAATCTGTTCCTGACAGGAAGTGCTGCACCGGCAGCTGCCTGCTGTCACCGAACCGAATACATCCGTGTTCATGGCAATTCCCCTTTTTCTGTAATGTGATACCCTTATTGTAGCGGACAAGCCGCGCACAGTCTGTCGAAACGATGACCCAGATGTAAAAGCTTTTATGTAAAAATCCAAGGTGCCAGGTAACTATTGAATTATTTTATATCCTATCTATTATAAGATAAATAATTCTTAGATTTACTAATATGTATCCTTACCGAATTTGAAAAAATTTTACTTTTCAGGCGTATTTCGACATGTAGAAGAAAGTTTCGCGGTTAAAATTATATTGACGATTTCTTTTTCAACGGTGAGCATCTGTCCTCATAGAATTTGCCGGGGATCTGCCGCTCATTGTTGGAAAAAAATTGTTCAAATATATTCAGCGTCGAAAAAACGATTCACAGGAGGAACATCAAAATGAACAGAAAAAAGATTTTACTCAGCGACGACATGATGGATTTTCGTAACAGCTGCAAAGAAAAATTGCAGGAAAAAGGTTATGAAGTGATCCTGCGCAAACGGGACGGTTTTGAAGTGTTGTCCGCTATCCAGGACGAACATCCTGACCTTGTCATTATGGACACCCAGCTGCGGCATCTCGATGCAATCGCTGTCATCAATACCCTTAGTTCAGAAGGCGTACTTCCCTATTTTATTATTACATCTTCCTTTACCAACGAGTTTACTGAAAAAATGCTGACTCAGCTGCCCAACTGCCACATCATGCTCCGCCCGATTGCCGTTTCGGCACTGGTTGATCGGGTAGATGCCATCTGTTCGATGGAAGAAAGTGTCAGCCATCCCAGCTCTGCCGGTAATGAACAGCAGCAGGAAATCATCATCACCGACATTCTGCATCAGGTGGGTGTACCCGCGCACATCAAGGGCTACCACTATCTGCGGCGGGCCATTTTGATTGCGCTCAACGACATGAAGGTCATTGACTCGGTTACAAAGGAACTGTATCCAGCGGTCGCCCGTTATTTTGAAACGACACCTTCACGGGTGGAACGTGCCATCCGGCATGCGATCGAAGTCGCATGGGACCGCGGTGATGTTGATGTGCTCAACAGCTATTTCGGCTACACCATCCAGAACACCCGCGGCAAACCCACCAACTCGGAATTTATCGCAATGATCGCCGACCGTATCCGTTTGAAATACGGCGACTGCAAATCTGTCCCTGATATGCCCGCAATGCGTGGTGTACGCTAAGCGAAACACGCTGGCGAAATACGCTAAGGAGCTTTTCTGTTTGTCTGTTTTCTATCAAAACCATATGCAAATAAAAAATGAGACGCACCGGGATATGCTATCGGCGCGTCTCATTTTTTTAAGAACCAGTTGAACAATATTTACGGACACCCAGCTTCCACAGCAATGAAACCGGTATCACAAACAGCAGCGAAAACAACGGGCAAAACGCATAAAACAACGGACTTTCCGGCTGCATCAGCCACAGCATCGGCCAATATTGGAAACATGCAAGCGGCACCACAAAAGTCAGCAGCCGCAATACCCCTTTTCCATAGACTGCAAACGGATAAGCGCCAAATTCCCGCGCGCCGTCGGTAAAAATGTTGATGATCTCAATGCTTTCAATTGTAAAGAATGACAATGTCGCACCGCAGATAAACAGGCAGCAAAAGACCACCATCCCGCATCCGATCATTATGATCAGCACACCAACCCGCGGCAGCGTCCATTCAACCCCGCAGCGTGGAAGGGCATACGCCAGCATGACCAGTGCCTGCAACATCCGGCTCAGCCGGTCCAGCTGCAATTTGGAACAGATCACCAAAAATACGGTACCGCGCGGGCGCACCAGCACCCGGTCAAACTCTCCATTGCCGATCATCGTAGAAAAAACATCAAATCCCCTGAAAAAACATTCCGACAGGGAAAATGCCATCAGTACCACACTGAACGACAATAAAATCTGGGAGAAGGTGAATCCTTCAACCGAATGGAACCGTTCAAACATAAAATATACCGCCAAAAAGGCTGAAAAACTGCCGAGAAACTGTCCCATCAGATTGAGCAGAAACGATTTTTTATACTCCATCCGTTCCCGGATATGCAGCGAAAGATAATGAAAATACAGTTTCATCTCCATACCTCCTGTCATCCGCCCTGCGCCACTATGTTTTTAAGAGCACTCCGCATCCAGACCGTCCCGGTTCCGATCATTGCGGCCGCCCAGAATACCTGCATACCAATTCCAAAAACCGCATCTGCTCCCGTCATTGTTCCATTGTATAGCTGTAGCGGAGTGTTCTCCATCCCGGAAAAGGGCAGCAGCGATAAAACCCTTTGAAAACTGTCCGGGAAAAAAGGCAACGGAATCAGTCCGCCTGACAGGAATTCCGCCAGAGTGGACATCAGCGAGCGCAATCCGGTAGAATCCAGGGTATAAAAGGTAGAAATGTAAAGTAACATCGTAAACGCCACAATGTTGATCAGTGCCAGCAGCAGCGAAATTATAAACAGTGCCAGCCTTCCGCCATCCGGCAAAACCAGCCGGTAGGGCCGGGGCAGCAGCAGCGCAAATATCAGAATCGGCATACAGCGCAACACCGCCCTTGCCAGCCTGGTGGCAGTGCTTTTGACAAACCACATCCAGTAGATGTTGACCGGACGGCAGAGCTCATAAGCGATATTGCCGCTTTTGATCAGCTCAAATGGTTCGGGGTCCAGCCCCCACACCATAAATATTGCCAAAAAAGCCTGCTGTATCCAGATATAGCTGCACATGGCCTCAAACGATTGCGGAAAGGCAGCCGGATCACCTTGATAAAAGGCACGATAAAGCAGCACGGTCATTCCGCCCCAGGCAAACTGGGTCATAATCCCGGCCAGCGCGGCCGCACGATACTGCAACCCCGCAATAAACCGAATCCGAAAAAGTGTCAGATATTGTCCGAGGGCATTCGTTTTTCCCATTTCTCTCCCTCCTTATATCTGATATTTCCGATAGAGGGAAAGAACCAGCTCATCCATCGAAACATTTTCAACCGACAGATCGTACATCTCCAGATGGGCGGATAACAGGGAGATCAGCTGTGGAATCGGCACTTTTTCAGTATCCACTGAAAAGATCAGCTGTCCGCCTGCTTCGCCTCGTTTCTCTATCAGCTGGACACCTTGCGGCAGCGGGATATCGGAAAATCTGCGGACGGACACCCGGACCGTCCGGGATGGGGACAATTGCCGGGTCAGCTGTCCGGTATCCCCGTCCATCAGGATTTTTCCTTTGCCGATCAGGATAATCCGTCCGGCGAGTGCTTCGATATCCTGCATATCATGGGTGGTCAGGATAATGGTCGTCGCTTTTTCCCGGTTGAGCTGGCGGATAAAATCCCGCACCGCCAGTTTGGATACTGCGTCCAATCCTATGGTCGGCTCGTCCAGAAACAGGACAGCCGGGTCATGCAGCAGCGAAGCTGCAATCTCACAGCGCATCCGCTGGCCAAGAGACAACTGGCGGGCAGGTGTACGCAAAATCTGCTGCAAGGAAAGCATCTCGGTCAGACGGGATAGATTTTTATGGTACACATCATCCGGTATCCGGTAGATATCCCTGAGCAGGGAAAAGGAATCGGTGACCGGAATGTCCCACCACAACTGACTGCGCTGACCAAATACGACCCCGATCCGGCTAACATGCTCTTTACGCTGCTTCCAAGGCACGAGCCCATTGATCCGGCAATTGCCGCTGTCCGGGGTCAGTATCCCAGACATCACTTTAATGGTAGAACTTTTCCCGGCGCCGTTCGGGCCGATATATCCGACCATTTCTCCCTCCTCAATCCGAAAACTGACATCATCCAGTGCACGGATGGTTTCCTTTTCACGGCGAAACAGGGCACCCAGCGCCTGTTTCATACCGGCGTCCCGGCGGGATACCGTGAAGGTTTTGCAAAGATGTTCGACTTCAATCATAATAACTCCTTTCTTCCCGCCACGACTTACCAGCTGGGTTAAACCGGCAGTTTCGAAGCGGGGCATTTGATGGAACGGCAAATAAAAAACGGAAGATTTTTCATCCGAACAGATCGAATCCGAAAAATCGGCTCTATAATAAAA
>DCTE01000033.1 GCA_002329405.1 Ruminococcaceae bacterium UBA1448
ACCAAGCTAGGCGACTTCTCCATATTCAATTTATCTGCTCATGAAAGCCTTTATAGTATAGCAAATATCCGCTTGATTGTCAAGACTTTTTTTACTATATATTTTGCTGGATTTTTTCGCAAAAATGCGTTATACTATAGTTATACTTTTCGGTATGGACAGATGTATCTTTTTGACTATATTTTCATCATGAAAGGAATGTACCATCAGATGATTCGAAATATTGCCTGCTTTGACACATCACTCTGCAATGGTTGTGGATTTTGTACCAATGCCTGCGATTATCGGGCGATTATTGTCTCCGGCAGCAAGGCAAGGCTGGTCCGGGATGAACTTTGCAGCGGCTGCGGTAATTGTGTGACAACATGTCCTCTCAAAGCTATTTCTATACAACAGCTGGATACCCTTTCGTTTGACCCGGAAGCCGCTCAGCAACATGTTGACGTTCAGACGCCGGACGCTTCCCCTTCTTTCCAGAACTGGCCAATTCAGCTGAAGCTCGCATCAACCTTTTCGCCTTATTTTCATAACTGCGAATTGGTGGTTGCAGCAAGCTGCACTGCTTTTGCCCATGGCAATTTCCGCAGTTATACCGCCGGACACCCGCTGCTGGTTGCCTGTACCAAACTGGAACAGACCGATTACCCGAGCCGGCTGAGCAAAATCCTTGCCAGCAATGATATCCGTTCTATTCATGCCATTCGTATGGATGTTCCCTGCTGCGGCAGTTTTATTGTCATGGTTCGCAAAGCGATTGAGCTTTCGGGAAAAGATATTCCGCTGAAAGTTACAGTCGTTTCGACTCAAGGGAATATCAATCAGTGACGCCTTATTCATAAAAAATTTACATATTTATTACTTGCTTTTTTCGACAAATTTATTAGAGCATACCCGCTTTCCATTTGTAGGTATTGACAAAGTTCCCTTTCTATGCTATACTGTTTTCAATGAGACCGGACAGAAAATGCAGACTCGTGATCCACCGTTTGGGATTTTTCGGTTTCAGAAAGATTTGACTTCGAAAGGATGTGTGCATCATGAACTGGAATTCTGAAATGGATATGACGATTGTCATGGTGTACAGGAAAGGTGACCGCTTTTCCATGCCCGGAAGATTGGAAAGGAGTATGTATGATGAGAATGAATGAAAAAATGAAGAGATGCAAGGTTATCGAATATGTGATTGAGTATACCGATAAGAGTTTGCCGGAAGACCGCAAATCTTTTCTGGATGCCAAATGTATCAACGCGCTTCGCTGCGGTGATGCGATGCCGGATGGAGTCGAATCCATCCGTGTGGTCAATCGTGCCTGATTCTCTGTAATGCAGTTTATCTGCCGCAATCGCAAGGCCAGCTGTCCTGTTTATCAGAACGGCTGGCCTTTTCTTTCTGCTTAGGTATCAGAATATCACGGCTTTTGCCGCTTTCCAAAGCGCGGACGGTCATCCGGCAACCGGAGCAACAGCCGCAGCATTGCCCGCCCATTAAAAGGAATAAGTGGGTACAGATAGCTGGTCTGCCCAACCGTCTTGGTTGTTGCAACCGTCACAGCCATCCAGATGATGCCGCCAATCAGCCCCCAAATATCTGCGACGGCGACCAGAATGACCAGCAGCATCCGCCAGAGCTTCAAAGCGTAGCCAAGTTCATAGCTTGGCTGGGCAAAGTTCGCAATCGACACAAATGCCATATACAAAACAATCTCTGGCGTCATCCAACCAACCTGTATCGCAAAATCCCCTAAAATCAGGCCGCCAATTACGCTCAGCGACTGTGAAAGAGAATTCGGTGTGTTGAGGGAAGCCAGTTTCAAGCTGTCCAATACCACCTCGACCAGCAGTATCTGCAAAAAAAGTGGTATCGGCCCCGTATCCTCCGGGTTGATAAACGCCAATGACGATGGCAGCCATTCTGGATGACGGGTCAGCAGATACCATAGCGGTGTGAAAAACAGCGTGACAAAGACGGTGGACAGCCGTACCAGCCGCAGATAACTGCCGACCACCGGTGGAAAATAAAAATCATTGACATCCTGGCTGTATTGAAAAAAGCTGACCGGCAATATCATGACCGCAGGCGAAGTGTCAACCAAAACCAGCACGCTTCCTTCCAGTACCGAAGCTGCCGCAGTGTCCGGCCGCTCGGTGTACCGAAACCGCGGGAAAGGATTGAACCCGGAATGTACCAGACGTTCAGCCAGGCTCTGCTGCCCCAGTGTCAGCGCGTCAGTGTCAATCTGTGAAAGCTGACCGCGCAGCTTCTGAAGATATTTGCTGTCTGCCCGCCCTTCAATATAACAGAGCACGACATCTGTACGGCTGGTTTTGCCAATTTGCAGTGCTTCCATCGTCAGTTTTGGATCCCGTATCCGCCGCCGGATCAGGGCGGTATTGCAGATGATCGTTTCAACAAAACTGTCCCGCGAGCCTCGAAGTGCCCGGTCATCATCCGGTTCCTGAACGCCGCGCGCCGGATAGCTCCGCGCCTCAATCAGTATCGCGCCGGAAAATTGCTCACTGATCAGACATAGTTTCCCGGATAAAACTCCGGTGACAATCTTCTCCATATCCGGCTCCTGCTGTGCGTCAATATTGCTGATCTGGCATCGGATAAACTCGGCGGCGGTGGTCTTTTCCGACTGTTGGACCCGAAGCAGAAAGGAAATCACTTCTTCCATTATTTCACTGCGGATAAAGCCATTGATATAATAAAGCATTGCCCTGTTTCCTGCAATTTCCAGCGGCCGGGCCAGCATATCAAAGCTGTTTTCCACCCGCAGGGCCTGATCCAGATACCTGTGCAGCTGGCTGAATGTTTGCGGTGTCTGCTGATTCATCATTACTCATCCTTTCAATCTACTGATGAGTATGCACGGATACGCACAGGTTTAAACAGGAAAAATAGTCGTTTTGGACAGAAAACTGTTGACGAAGCTAAAAGACGTGCTATAATATAAATGATATTGCTGTCTGTGTTGATGAGACAAAAGGAGCTGTATAATGGAACCTACATATTATACTGTGCAGAAACTGGACGGGGATTATGCAATTCTGATCAGCGACGATGGAGTGGAAAACCGTGTCGCACGCGCACTCCTGCCGGAAGAGACCGATGAAGGTACCCGGCTGCTGTGCGAATTTTTCAGCTATTCAATTGTAAATTCATAACGAAAGGATATCATCGTAATGAACAAAATTGTAAAAAACGGTTTGATTTTTGACGCAATNNCTATCAGGCTGATATCCTGATTCAGGATGGGAAGATCGCCGCAATCGGCGAAAATCTGTCTGCTGATGACGCTGCCGTTATCGACGCTCAGGGAAAACATGTCTATCCCGGTTTTGTCGATGCACATTCCCACCTCGGTATGCAGGGTAGCGGTATCGGCTTTGAAGGCAATGACTGCAACGAAATGACCGATATCCTGACTCCCCAGCTCCGCGCAATCGACGGTTTCTATCCGATGGACCCTGCACTGCATGAAGCTGCTGCTGCCGGCGTCACAACCGTCTGTACCGGCCCCGGTTCTGCCAACGTCGTCGGCGGTACCTTTATGGCAGTCAAAACAGTCGGCAAACGGGTAGACAAAATGGTCATCAATGACCGTGTCGCGATGAAGTGCGCATTTGGTGAAAACCCTAAGAGATGCTACAAAGACGTCAACAACTTCTCCCGTATGGCAACCGCTTCCAAACTGCGGGAACTGATCCTGAAAACGCTGGAATATGACCACAAATTACAGGCTGCCGGAGACGATGAGGCCAAAAAGCCGAAATTTGATTTTAAGCTGGAGGCAATGCTGCCGGTTATCCACCGGGAGATCCCGCTCAAGGCACACGCACACCGCGCCGACGATATCTTCACTGCTATCCGCATTGCCAAAGAGTTCAACCTCCGTCTGACGCTGGAACATGTCACGGAAGGTCATCTGATTGTCGATGAATTGATGGAAGAGAATCTGCCGATGGCTGTCGGCCCTTCCCTCACCCACGCTACCAAGTTTGAGCTGCGCAACAAAACCTTCGCCACCCCCGGCATTCTGGCCAAGGCTGGCGGCCAGGTCTCGATCATCACCGACGCGCCTGTCATCCCTCAGCAGTATCTGCCGCTGTGTGCGGAACTGGCGATCAAGTCGGGTATGGATGAATTCGCCGCATTGCAGGCCATCACGATCAATCCGGCCAAACATATTGGTATCGCAGATCGGGTCGGCAGTATCGAAGTCGGAAAAGATGCGGACCTGGTGGTCATGCCGGGCAGCTGCTTTGATATCGCAGTTGCACCTGATGTTGTGCTGATCAACGGCGAAGAGGTAGAATAACCGGTACGACGGCGTATAAACGCCTGCGATACTGTTTTGTTCGACGGGCAGGCACTGGATGGATAAAGTGCCTGGCCCGTTTTCCCCTGCCAATCAAAACTGAAAACTAAGAAAGAAGGTTTGCACATGCAAGCAACGCTCCACCTGTATCGGGAAAATGTCATCTCTGAGATCGACAAGAGAATTTACGGTTCCTTTATCGAACACCTCGGACGCGCTGTCTATGGCGGCATCTATGAACCTGAGCATCCGACCGCAGATGATGAAGGTTTCCGCGAAGACGTCCTCAAACTGATTAAGGAATTGGATGTGCCGATCGTCCGCTATCCCGGCGGCAACTTCGTTTCCGGCTACAACTGGGAAGATGGTACCGGCCCGAAGGAAAAACGGCCCCGCAAACTGGAACTTGCCTGGAAAACCATTGAAACCAACCAGGTCGGCATCGACGAATTCCAGAGCTGGGCAAAAAAGGCCAATACCGACATCATGATGGCGGTCAACCTCGGTACCCGCGGCCCGGACGAGGCCCGCAACCTGCTGGAATACTGCAACTTCCCCGGCGGCACCTATTATGCCGACATGCGCCGCAAAAATGGATTTGAAGAACCCTTCAACATCAAAACCTGGTGTCTCGGCAATGAGATGGACGGCCCCTGGCAGATCTGCGCCAAAACCGCTCAGGAATATGGCCGCATTGCCTGCGAGACCGGCAAACTGATGAAAACCATTGACCCTGAAATCGAACTGGTCGCCTGCGGCAGCTCCAGCCTGACGATCCCGACCTTCGGCGAATGGGAACGGGTCGTACTGGAAAACTGCTATGACTATGTCGACTACATCTCACTGCACAGCTACTACAACAATACCGCTGATGATACCAGCGAATTCCTTGCGGGAAGCCTTGACTTTGATACCTTCATCAAGTCGGTCGCTGCGATCGCTGACAGCGTAAAAGCAAAAAAACATTCCAACAAAACCATCAACCTCTCGGTCGATGAATGGAACGTCTGGTACC